>DAIOWB010000137.1:0-7309 GCA_036758725.1 Lacibacter sp. | reverse complement strand
TGAGCAGAATTAATAATACACACGGTGACCGTAATTTAATTTGTACTTGCGAGCCTGTGAGCAGTTATGAAGAAGAAGAAGTTTGATGGAAGAAACCTGACAGTTTTTAATTAGTCAACTTATAAAACTTTGTTAGTAAAACCTGCTAAATAAGCAGGTTTTTTTTATAAATGGCATTCTATTATATTTCAAATCGTTGTATCTTTTTCAACTAAATCAACCAACATGGATCAGCAAATCATCAACCTCTACGACGAGTACACACATAAACCACTTTCAAGAAATGATTTTTTAAAACGTTTAGCAATACTTACCGGCAGTACTACTGCGGCACTTGCTTTATTACCTATGCTTGAAAGCAATTATGCAAAAGCTGCAGTTACAAGTACAGAAGATTTATTTACTGAGTATATAACTTACCCGGCAGTAACAGGTGAAATGAAAGCTTATGTAGCAAGGCCAAAAACAGAAACAAAATATGGAACTGTAATTGTTATTCATGAAAACCGTGGATTGAATAAACACATTGAAGATGTAACCCGCCGTGCTGCGCATGCCGGATTTCTTGCGATTGCTCCGAATGCTTTAGCACCATTGGGCGGTACTCCCGAAAATGAAGATGAAGCAAGAACTTTATTTACCAAACTGAATGCAGATGAAACTAAACAAAACTTCATGAACATCTTTCAATATCTCAAAACAAGAAAAGACAGCAATGGCAATGTTGGTTGTGTTGGTTTTTGCTGGGGCGGTGCTATGGCCAATACTTTGGCAGTAAATATTCATGAGCTAAAAGCCGCTGTAGCCTTTTATGGAAGACAGGCATCTGCTGAAGATGTTCCTAAAATAAAAGCATCGCTTCAATTGCATTATGCTTCACTTGATGAACGTATTAATGCAGGTATCCCTGCGTATGAAGCAGCATTGAAAGAAAATAATATTAATTACGAATTATACATGTATGATGGCGTAAACCATGCTTTTCATAATGATACTGCAGGCACCAGATATAATGAAGCAGCAGCAAAATTGGCCTGGCAAAGAACCATTGATTTTTTTAAGAAGCATTTATAAGATTTGCCGCTAAGTCACGAAGGCGCTAAGAAAAAAAGAAAATCATATTATGGTTTGATTTCTTTTTCTCTTTGCATCCTTTCTGACTTTGTGCCTTTGTGGCAAACTTTTCTCTCCTTCCTTACCTTTGCACAAAATCAATTCAATGGCTGAAGACTTACATATTATACAGGGAACAAAAGAAGAACAGTACCTTGAACTTATACCACAAATAAAAGGATTGATACAAGGTGAAGCTAATCTTATTGCAAACCTTGCCAATGTGTGTGCTGCTTTAAAAGAACAGTTTGGATGGTTATGGGTGGGGTTTTACTTAGTTCAGAAAGAGGAACTGGTACTCGGACCGTTCCAGGGCCCGGTTGCCTGCACCAGAATAAAAAAAGGAAGGGGTGTTTGTGGTACTTCCTGGGCTGATGCAAAAACACTAATTGTAGGCGATGTAGAACAATTTCCCGGACATATTGCCTGCAGCAGTTTAAGTAAAAGCGAAATTGTTATTCCTATCATTCGCAACAATGAAGTACTGGGTGTTTTAGATGTTGACAGTACTGCATTGAATTCTTTTAATGAAATTGATAAACAGTATCTTGAAGAAATTATTTCTTTGATAGAAATCAAATCACACACATGATAAAAGATAAAGTATTACTCTACGGCGCCAATGGATATACAGGTAAACTAATTGCCCGATATGCAAAAGATTATCAACTCTCACCAGTTCTTTCAGGCAGAAATGAAAAAGAAATTGCTACTCTTGCCAAAGAGTTGAACCTTCCCTATAAAGTGCTTTCATTGGATGATGCAGCACAGTTGAAAGAAGCATTAAAAGAGGTTGCAGTTGTAATACATGCTGCTGGTCCGTTCAGGTATACTGCTAAGCAAATGGTTGAAGCCTGTATTGAAACAGGTACACACTATATAGATATTAATGGTGATATTTCTGTATTTGAATTCATCAAGAAATATGATGCAAAAGCAAAACAAGCTAATGTAATGTTGATGCCTGGTGCAGGTTTTGATGTAGTGCCAACAGATTGCATGGCTGTTCATTTAAAAAACAATATGCCTGATGCAACACATCTTGAAATTGCGTTTGTTTCATTGGGCGGATCACAAATCAGTCATGGTACTGCTACAACCATGGCCGATAAAGTGGGCGAAGGAAGTGTTGTTAGAGAAAACGGAAAATTTGTTAGTAAGCCTTTGGGTCATCAAGGTAAATGGATTGAAATAAACGGAAAAAAATTATTTGTGATGACCATTCCATGGGGTGATATTTCAACTGCATACACTTCAACAGGCATTCCCAATATAGCAACCTACACAGGAATGAAACCATCTGCTCACCGTATTCTTAAATTTCAATTTCTGTTTAATTGGTTATTACGTACAAAATTTGTACGTGCACAAATACAGAAGAAAATTAAGAGCCGTCCTGCAGGCCCAACAGATGAACAACGGGCAAAATCTAAAACATATATCTGGGGAAAAGTAAGGAATGCAGCAGGGAAAGAGATTAGCAGTTCAATGGAAGTATTGGAAGGTTACACTTTAACTGCATTTGCATCTTTGCTCATTACTCAAAAAATACTGAAAGGTAATTTTAAACCAGGCTATCAAACACCTGCTGGCTGTTACGGTGAAGATTTGGTTTTTGAAATGAATGGATGTAAACGAATTCATTAATTTTTAAGGAAGTAACCATCGGCCCTGTATGTAACAATAAATGATTTTGCTGATGTAGGTGATATAAACCTAAATATCCCTGATATCAATTCATTTTTAAACTGGCGCTTCCCTTTTTTCTTCTTATTATAATCATAACTATCAGCAATAGAAATTAATTCACCTGTTGCCTGTTGAAAAATACCCGTAAAGCTTCCCAGAGCCCAGCCAAAGTAATTGTCATTATTTAAATCAACTAATCGGTAACAATACTGTTCATTGTTTGAATGAATGAGCTTGCATATACTATCAACAAAATGAAACTTGCTCACTTTTTTGAGGTGTACAAAATCAGAATCTGAAAGCTGATAGGTTGTTCCGCTACCCAGCAAATAATGTTTCAACAAATCTTTTTCCAATACTGAGTTTAGCTTTGGATGCATGGAAACGAGTTTGAACACAAATCTTTTATATCCTTTCAATTCATGAAAAGGCCGATGATTGCTTACAAATGCGTAAGCATCATTTGTACAAATAATAAGTATAAATAAAAGAATTCCGCAAATACTTTTCATGAGGTTTTAAAAATAACAATTTTTAATTTCATTGAATTTAATTTGCAACAGCTTCATAGATTTGTTGTTCTGAAAGATTATTATTCCATATTAAATATCCCTGTTACAGCTACGCCTAATGAAATAAAACAGGCTTACCGGAAATTAGTGATGATTTATCATCCTGATAAAAATAATAACGAACCATATTCCCTTCAAAAGTTCAATGAAATAAAAGAAGCGTATGAAGTTTTAACCAATCCCCGTAAAAAAGAATTGTATTTGCAGGAACGATGGTTGAGCAAAGCATCCGGCAAAATGAAGGTTGATGGATTGATCACTCCTCCAAACATTTTATTAAAAAGCCTTGAATTAAATAAGCAAATCGCATTCATGGATATTTATCGTATGGATCATGAAAATATTGCAAACCGTATTAACCAATTGATTAATGAAGATGTGATTGAAAGATTGCATCAGTGTAATGAGCCTGATATAAATGAAACAATTATAGATTGTTTACTGGCAGCAGCAAAACCCATATCCTATCAGTTCAGCAAAACAATAACACAAAGGCTCATTCAACTAGCCGGATCAAACGCTAAAAAAATTCAACAGATCCAATCAGCATTAGATCAAAAAAAGAAAACAGAGCGGGCAGCAAAATATAAACTCTTGTTTATTTTCCTGCTGGTATTGCTCATTTGTTTGTTAATTTTTTTAACAGGAAAATGAGCTTAACATTTTCATTGTTGAATCTTTTAGAACTTACTACCACAAGAAATTCTACAGAAAAAATAAAACCACATTTCTTCAAACTATTTTCTGAACAGTCTGTTGTATTCGAAAATAAAATATTATGACAAAGAAAAATTTTTCATTGATGGCTGTTTCAATTACAACAGCACTTATTATGAGCGCTTGCGGAAGCGGCGAAACAAAAACTGAAACAACTGCTGATACTACAGCAACTGTTGTAACGGATACCGTAGCTACTGCACCTGCAGTTCCTGCAACTGTAGTTGATATTGCTGTTGGTTCTGCTGATCACACAACATTGGTTGCTGCTGTTAAAGCCGCCGGCCTGGTTGAAACTTTAAGCGGTGCTGGTCCTTTTACTGTATTTGCTCCAACAAATGCTGCATTTGACAAATTACCAAAAGGAACTGTAGAAAGCTTATTAACTCCTGAGAAGAAAGCTGATCTTACAGGCATCCTTACATACCATGTTGTAGCAGGTGCTGTAAAAGCGGCTGACTTAAAAGATGGTCAAATGATCAAAACTGTAAACGGTAAAGAATTAAAAGTAACCATTAAAGATGCTACAGTAATGATTGATGGTGCTACAGTTACTGCTGCTGATTTAGTTGCAGGAAATGGTGTAGTGCATGTGATTGATGCCGTTGTTTTACCTAAGAAATAAATTTCCCTTATCATTCTTCAAAAGTTGTTTCCTCCCCGGTGGAAACAACTTTTGTTTTTTACAAACACTTACTGAGGCATCGCTCACTTATCTTTGCAGCATGCATTATGTTTCAGTTGAGGATTTAACCAAGAGTTACGGCATACAACCACTCTTTTCAAATATTACATTCAATATAGAAGAAGGCGATAAAATTGCACTCGTAGCAAGAAACGGCAGCGGCAAATCCACTTTGCTGAAAATACTTTCAGGTAAAGAAACTGCAGATTCCGGTAAAGCATGGATCAATAAAGATGTGGATGTGGCTTTGTTTGAACAGGAGCCCTATTTTGATGAAACCAAAAATGTACTCGACAATATTTTTCAGCACGATCACCCGGTGATTAATGCCATAAAAAATTACGAAGTATTAATTGATGAAACCAATGAAACAGAAATTGATCATCAGTTGCTCAGTGATGCCATCAGCAAGATGGATGAACTCAACGCATGGGATTTTGATTCCAAAGTAAAACAGATCCTCGGCAAATTAAATATCCATCACCTGCAACAATCTGTTGCAACACTCTCTGGCGGACAACGAAAAAGAGTAGCACTTGCAAGAACCTTAATTGATATTGGTTTTGAACACAAACATATTTTATTAATTATGGATGAACCTACCAACCACTTAGATGTGGAAATGGTGGAGTGGCTGGAACATTATCTCACTAAAGAAAAAATAACATTACTACTTGTAACACATGACCGCTATTTTCTCGATGCTGTATGTACCGAAATCTGGGAACTGGACGGAAGTAATTTATTTACCTACAAAGGCGATTATCAAAACTATCTTGAAAAGAAAACAGCAAGAATTGAAAGCGATCTGGCCAGTATTGATAAAGCAAAAAATACCTACCGTAAAGAATTAGAGTGGATGCGTAAGCAACCCAAAGCAAGAACCACCAAAAGCAAGAGCCGCCAGGATAATTTTTACGAAGTAGAAGCAAAGGCAAAACAAAAGTTAGAAGATCAGCAGGTGCAACTGAGTATGAAGATGAACAGGCTCGGAGGCAAAGTAGTAGAAATGAAAAAAGTGTATAAAAGTTTTGGAGAGAAAAAAATATTGAGTGGTTTTGATTATACATTTAAAAAAGGAGAACGTGTAGGTATTGTAGGACAAAACGGTGCAGGTAAAACAACCTTTACCGATATTTTACAGGGATTGCAATTACCCGATAGTGGCAAAGTAAATATTGGTGATACAATTGTATTTGGAAATTATTCACAACAGGGATTAGAAATAAAAGAAGATGTACGTGTAATTGAATATGTAAAAAACATAGCTGAACATTTTCCGCTGGCCAATGGTGGTTCGCTGAGTGCTGCACAGTTTCTGCAATTGTTTTTGTTTGATCCTGATAAGCAGTACACTTATATTTCAAAGTTGAGTGGAGGCGAAAAAAGAAGATTGCACTTATTATCCATTCTCTTTCGCAATCCGAATTTTTTAATATTAGATGAACCTACCAATGATTTAGACTTACCAACGCTGGGTGTACTTGAAAATTTTTTAAGTGAATTTCCCGGTTGTTTATTAATTGTAAGTCATGATCGTTATTTTATGGATCGGTTGGTGGATCACCTGTTTGTATTTGAAGGCGATGGTGAAGTACGGGATTTCCCCGGCAACTATTCTTTGTACAGGGAGTATCAGCTCTCTAAAGAAAAACCGGAACTGGTTTCCCGGAATGCTTCTGTACCAGTTGCAACAACAAAAACAGAAAAGCAAACTACTGAAAAACGAAAATTAAGCTTTAAAGAAAAACGGGAATTTGAATTGCTGCAACAAGAAATTGAAACGCTCAGTACAGAAAAAGAAACCATCAATCAAAAACTCAGCGGTGGTACTATACCCTTTGAAGAACTACAACAACTCTCTACAAGAATTGGCGAACTAACTGCATTACTCGATGAAAAAGAATTACGCTGGCTGGAGTTAAGTGAACTTACGGATTAAGTTAATCAGTATATACAAAATCATGTGCTTTAGGAAATAACTCAACTAACTTTTTAGCTTCAGCAGGAGCTGTTAATTTTCTGGCTATTATATCCATCCATGCAAGATCGGCATGCATAACGGCAGCAACTGACCCATCGGCTTTTTTTATTTCATGTTTTACACTCCAGCGTGATCCATCTCTTCTGCATTTTGTTAAAAGCACATTCACTACCACTACTTCACCTGCATGAATTTCTTTTCTGAAAACACATTCTTCTCTGAAAAGAATGGGCCCCACTTTTAATGTATTCATCAGTTCAAGTGTCAACCCATGTTCAATCATAAAACTCATACGGGTATGAGCTCCCAGTTCATAATATTTTGAATGCATCACATGTTGATTGGCATCAATATCTGCCCATCGCAGCTCAAAGGTTTTACTGTATTCATTCATGGAGTGAATATAACTATAAATCTATTTTTAATAAAAAGCCCCGGCAATGCCGGGGCTTCATAAAAAACAATGCTGTATTATTTATAAAGGAGTTTATAATATTCATCAGCCATGCGGTTACTGTCGAACTGAAAACGAACATCTTTCATTCCGTT
>DAIOWB010000136.1:4110-7436 GCA_036758725.1 Lacibacter sp. | reverse complement strand
TAGAAAGCGAACCGGTATTTTATGATGAACCTGATAAAAGTATTTTAAGAAAGTTTGTAGAGTTGCGTTATCAACTGATGCCTTATGTGTACACACTTGCATACGATGCTGCAACAAAAGGTACACCGTTTGTACGCCCCATGTTTTATTATGACAATACGGACAGTAATTTATATAAAGCAAATGATCAATACATGTTTGGCGATGCATTGTTGATTGCACCGGTGTTAGAAAAAGGTGCAACCAAACGAAGATTGTATTTACCAAAAGGACTTTGGTATAATTTCTGGAACCCGTCAGAAAAACGAACTGGTGGCGAATGGATTGAAGCAGATGTTACAGCAGAAAACATTCCTGTATTTGTAAAAGCAGGAACTGTTATACCAATGAAGCCCAAGTTTGATAACACGGCAAACTATCCAAAAGATAAAATCATTCTGCATTATTATGCCGCAGAAGGCAATCAGCAAACAGTGATGTATGAAGATGACGGAAAAACCAATAAGGCCAATGAAAAAAATCAGTTTGAACTGATTCGTTTTAATACTTCAACTAAAGATGGGAATGTGAGTTTCACCATCAACAGCAATAACGGCCAATACAATGGCAAACCACAACAAAGACAAATTGAATTATACGTTCATGGAATAGCAGCGGCTAAACAGGTGTTGATTGATGGCAAACCTTTCAGCAAATGGATGCAGCATGATGATGTTGTACATGTGCCAATGTTTATGTGGCAGAAGAGTACAAAGAAAGTAGAGATAAAATAATTTCATTCTTGATGAAAGAAGAAAAGGAGTTACAAAGAAAAATGAAAGATTTTCATTGATTCTGTTTTTCTCTGATAAAATAAAAAAAGCCCCGATTGAAACATCGGGGCTTTACTATTTCATTTTAATGCTTACGACATTTGCGCACTCATTGATTTTGATTGCTTTTTTCTTTCCTCTTCATCCAGAATTACCTTACGCATACGGATGTTGTTGGGAGTAACTTCAATACACTCATCAAACTGAATATATTCCATACACTCTTCCAAAGTCATTAATGTTTTTGGAGCCATACGTGTTGCATCATCCGTTCCGCTAGCACGATGGTTGGTTAATTTCTTTGGTTCAGTTGCGTTTACTACCAGGTCGCCCGGTTTAATATTTTCTGCAATAATTTGTCCTGCATAAACTTCTTCAGCGGGGTCAACAAAGAAAGTACCACGATCTTGTAATTTATCAATAGAATAACCAGTTGTTTTTGCAGTATTTTTTGAAAGCAATACACCATTATTTCTTCCGGGAATATTTCCCTTCCATGGTTTGTATTCATTAAAACGATGTGCCATTACAGCTTCGCCTGTTGTAGCAGTAAGCATGGTTGTACGTAAACCTATCAATCCTCTTGAAGGTATTTCAAATTCAAGATGCTGCATTTCACCTTTGGTTTCCATAATGAGCATTTCACCTTTACGACGGGTAACCAAATCAATTACTTTGCTTGCAAATTCCTGCGGTACATCTACTACCAGTATTTCATATGGCTCACATTTCTTACCATTAATTTCTTTGGTAATTACCTGTGGCTGGCCAACGGTTAATTCATATCCTTCCCTGCGCATGGTTTCAATTAAGATACCGAGGTGCAAAATACCACGGCCATACACCATTAAACTATCTCCATCTTCACTATCTGTTACACGAAGTGCAAGATTTTTTTCTGTTTCTTTCATTAACCTGTCACGCAAATGGCGACTGGTAACAAACTTTCCATCTCTGCCAAAGAACGGTGAATTGTTTACACTGAACAACATGTTCATAGTAGGTTCATCAACACTAATAACCGGCAATGCTTCAGGATTGTCTGCATCAGCAAGTGTATCGCCAATATTAAAATCTTCTACACCAACTACGGCACAAAGATCACCGGCAATAACTTCAGTAACTTTTTTCTTTCCCATTCCTTCAAACACATACAGCTCTTTTACTTTCAGTTTCCTGATTGTACCATCGGCCTGCATCAATGCTACCTGCTGACTTTCTTTAATTACACCACGGCTTACTTTACCAATAGCAATACGGCCTAAGAAAGAAGAATAATCCAAAGAGGTTAACTGCATCTGCAACGGACCTTCAGCCACTTTAGGCGCAGGAACATATTTAATGATGCCATCTAACAACGGAAAAATATTATCAATTTCAGTTAATGAATCATTAAACCAACCGTGCTTTCCGCTACCATAAAATGTAGGGAAATCCAATTGCTCTTCTGTTGCATCGAGGTTAAAGAAAAGTTCAAATACTGCATCATGCACTTCATCGGGTCTGCAGTTTGGTTTATCAACTTTGTTGATAACAACAATAGGTTTGAGATTTAAATGCAAAGCTTTCTGTAACACAAAACGAGTTTGTGGCATAGGTCCTTCAAACGCATCAACCAACAGAATTACCCCATCAGCCATTTTTAATACACGTTCCACTTCACCACCAAAATCGGCGTGACCGGGAGTATCAATTACGTTAATTTTTACACCATTATATACTACGGCTGCGTTTTTAGAAAAGATGGTAATACCACGCTCTCTTTCAAGATCGTTACTATCCATAATCAGGTCACCGGTATCCTGATTGTCACGAAATACTTTGGTAGCATGTAATATCTTATCTACCAGGGTTGTTTTTCCATGATCTACGTGAGCAATAATTGCTATGTTGCGAATATTCATAATCAATGCGTTAGGTAAGAGGCAACGGCCAGCTTACCTGTTTTTAAGTCGGCAAAGGTACGCCTTTTAGGCGGGGTGGCAAGAGAAAAGAGGTTAATGTTTGGTTACCGGCTGTGGGTCTTTGTGGCCCGCCCGAATGTACCCTTATTATTCATTTTGTTTACCAACGTTCGGTACGGGCGGGCATCGTCTGTTGTGTCACTCACTTGTACGTTCCGGTTTTAAAGCATCAATAAAACGCAATGCTCAAAGGATTTTACTGCAATACAGCACCTTTAAATTTCTGCATGGCTTTTTCGCCACGTTTAATGGCTAATTGCTTTTTATAGTTGAACCATTTCTGGCCTCGCAATTTAAACATAATATCATCAAACTTTCGTTGAAGGCTTACATTCCATAAACCCTGCATAATAGTTCCAAAGCTTGCACCTAAAGTGCGGACAGATAATCCAAAACCACCTTCAACATATTCAATATGATGCCAGTAACCACTGGGCATATATAAAGTATCTCCGGTTTCTAAAATAGTGCTGTACCCTTTTGCCAGTTGCAAAGCAGGATAAGTTTCAAAATCGGGTTTATCAATATCAACCAATCCGTGTACATTAAA
>DAIOWB010000136.1:0-4010 GCA_036758725.1 Lacibacter sp. | reverse complement strand
CCCATTGTTTGTTTGAAATAATCCATCGTCCATTTTTCATACGCAGGGTATTGTTTCCACAAACCACGAAGTACCACAGGCTTCTGTGGTTTCAGATATTGTTCCGTAAATTCTTTACGGGTAATAGTAGTGCCATCAACTATTGGAATTGGATTATCAATATTCATCTTCATGCCTGTAAATTTTTTTCAACTAAAATGTTGAATGTTTTTTTTCTAAAGAGGCACAAATTTAAATCAATTCATGTAACCGAACCCGAAAAGCTGAATGTTATAAATCAATATTCTGATAACTGTTTATTCTTTACAGTTCTTTCCACACTTTTTTGGCAAACTCTTCCAGTCCCGGATCACGGGCACCCATCAGTAATAAAACACAATTTTCAGTAAAATGGGAACGCAAGGCTGTAAGCAGATCATTCCTGTTTTCAATAAAAAAAGCCTGTTTGTCCAAAGCTTTTATATCAGTAATCAATTCATTTGCTGAAATATCTTTTGTGGCAGTACCACCGGCATAAAAAATTTCACTCATCCATATTTCATCCTGGGGCCTCAACACTTTTGCAATTTCATGAACAAAATCATTTTTTAAAAAACGGGTTGGTCCGTACCCATGTGGCTGAAACCAGGCAATAACTTTTTTTGCAATGGGTTGGCAAGCTTCAATACTTGCAGCACATTTAACCGGGTTGTGAGCATAATCATCTATGAGCCAAATACCGTTTTTTTGTCCGAGAATCTGGTGACGACGATAAATGCCTTCATAATTTTTTAAAGCTTCAGCCGATTTTTCTAATGAAACACCAATAAGATTAGCAACCGTTGCTGCTGCCAAAGCATTTTCCATTGTGTGTTTGCCAATGCTGTTTATTGAAAAGGGAACATGATTAATGAGAAAAGAAATGCTGAATCCGTTCTGATGAAAATCTGTTGCATGATAAGCAGCATCATCATTTTTATCAACAGAAAAATTATGCAGATGATTATGTGAAAGCTGTCCTGCAATGCTGTGAGATTGATTCACTACAAAAAATTCTTTTGTATTTCTTTTAAATTGATGAAAAATATCAATCAGCGCATCTACTTCTTTATGATCTTTATCAATATTAATGAGCAAGCCAATTTCCGGAGTATAATTTATAATAGAACCATCGCTCTCATCGGCTTCAATTACCAACCATTCACCAACACCCACTTTTGCATTTCCAATTTTATTTTCTTTAATAATACTTACCAGCCCTGCACCGCTGATAATGCTCGGTTGCATACCTGCATGTTGCAAAATATCAAAAAGCATAGCGCTTGTTGTTGACTTGCCGCTTGTTCCTCCAACTGCAATTGTTTTTTTGCTTCGTGCAATAATTGCCAGAAGTTCTGCACGCTTAATAATGGGGATGTTGAGTTGTTTTGCTTTGATTACTTCTTCAACTGTATCTTCTACTGCTGTTGAAACAACAACCAGATCTGTATTAGAAGTAATACCTTCGCCATTTTGCAAAAAACAAAGGATGCCTTCTGCTTCTAATTTTTCTTTTGTTTCATTGGGCTCATTGGGATGAAAGTAGCGATCGCTTCCGCTAACTTCTTTACCAACGCCTTTTAAATATTGTGCAATAGCGCTCATACCCGTGCCTGCAACGCCAATAAAAAAAACATTCTTAAAATCATTAATGGATTGTATCATAGAATTGCAAAAGTAATTCAAACAAAGAAGTGAAAAGAGATTCTCTACCTTTGAGCCACTCTAAAATTTATTTCAATGAAATTAGTTACGTATATAAAAGATGAGCATGAACAATTAGGCGTAGTAGTGGATGGATTGATTTATGATATGGATAGTTTACATCCTGATTTGCCAAGCAGCATGAGCATGTTTTTAAATTACTGGGAAGATTCATTTCCTGTTGCACAGGGATGTTTAGAAAACGTACAGGAAGGCCGATTGGTTTCAAGAGATGCAAAGTCAACTGAAGGATTGCAATTTTTTGCACCTGTTCCTTTTCCTACCAGTTGCAGGGATGGCTATGCATTCCGGCAACATGTAGAAGCTGCAAGAAGAAACAGAAAAGCAGAAATGATTCCTGAGTTTGATCAGTTTCCCATCTTTTATTTCACTAATCATCATAGCATCGTTGGACCGGGTGAAGTACGTTGCATGCCCGATCATTTTGAAAAACTGGATTTTGAATTAGAAGTTGCTATTGTTATTTGCAAACATGGCCGCAACATCCGTGCAGAAGAAGCAGATCAATACATTGGCGGATTAATGATCATGAATGATTTGAGTGCACGCCGTTTGCAGATGGAAGAAATGCTGCTGAATCTTGGCCCGGCAAAAGGAAAAGATTTTGCAACAGCCATTGGCCCTTGGTTGGTAACATTAGATGAGTTGGAAGAGTTTATTGTGCCGGCCAAAGAAAATCATGTTGGATTGAATTGGAATTTAAATATGAAGTGTTTTGTAAATGGTATACAGGTGAGCAGCGGAAATGTGGCTGATATGGATTGGACTTTTGCAGAATTGATTGAACGGGCTTCTTATGGTGTTGATCTTTATCCCGGTGATGTAATTGGCAGCGGTACTGTTGGTACAGGATGTTTTTTAGAATTAAACGGAACAGGAAAACTTAATGATCCAAACTATACTGAGCAATGGTTACAGGAAGGTGACGTAGTTGAAATGGAAATTGATGGGTTGGGTAAGTTGAGTAATACAATAGTGAAAGAGGAAGATGATTTTTCAATTTTGGGGAGAAAGAAGATATAACCAACCGCAGAGAATAAGAGAAGCAGAGTTTAACGCAGAGATATGGTAAACAGAGATAGACATAACGAATTAGGCGCCATTATTCTGGATGCTGCCATTACAGTTCATAGGGAATTAGGGCCCGGATTGCTTGAGTCAGCTTATGAATTGGCACTGGCACGAGAATTACAATTGAGAAAAATCAAAATAAGAACTCAAGTACCAGTGGAATTGAAATATAAAGATATCCCCCTCGGTAAAGCATATGTAATGGATATTTTAGTTGAAGATTTGATCATCATTGAAATTAAATCTGCTGACTCAATTACACCAATATTTGAAGCCCAACTTATTACTTATCTGAAACTGGCAGAAAAACATTTAGGATATTTAATCAACTTTAATGTGCCGTTATTGAAAAATGGATTTAGGAGAATTGTTCATAATTTTTAATACATCTCTGCGTAACCTCTTATAGCTCCATTTCTCTGCGGTTGGAAAAAAGTAAATATGATTATAGACTTACAACAACTTCCCCCCATGCAAAAGCAACAATGGTTGCAACATGCCATTGCACCTCGCCCTGTTTGCTTTGCATCAACCATTGATAAACAAGGGAACATTAACTTAAGCCCCTTTAGTTTTTTTAATCTCTTTTCTTCCAATCCGCCTATTGTTATTTTTTCACCTGCAAGAAGAGTGAGAGATAATACCACCAAGCATACATTGGAAAATGTAATGGAAGTGCCTGAGGTGGTAATTAATATTGTGGATTATGAAATGGTGCAGCAAGTAAGCCTTGCAAGTTGTGAGTTTCCAAAAGAAGTAAATGAATTTATGAAGGCAGGATTTACACAGGAAACTGCAACAGTTGTTAAACCGCCCATGGTAAAAGAAAGTAAAGTAAAGATGGAATGTAAAGTAATTGAAGTAAAACCATTGGGTGCAGAAGGTGGTGCCGGCAATCTTGTTATCTGTGAAGTGTTACGCATGCATGTAGATGAAAGCATATTGAATGAAGAGAAAACAATGATTGATCAGCGTAAGATCCATCATATTGCAAGGCTGGGTGGCGATTGGTATTGTAAAGTAGATGAGAGCAATCTGTTTCATGTAGAAAAGCCGAATACAAAACTGGGGATTGGAATTGATTCATTGCCGGAAAGCATTCGCAACAGTAAAATTCTTACAGGAAATAATTTAGCACAACTGGCTAATGTACACGACTATCCTTTTATAGATGCTGCTTTTTATGATGAGAAACT
>DAIOWB010000135.1:0-7454 GCA_036758725.1 Lacibacter sp. | reverse complement strand
AGCTTTTATGATGGATCCTCCGACACGTTCGGGGGATTTTTTATCTAAATATCTCCAATATGAAAAAACAAGATTATCATTTTAATTATGAGGTTTTTGACTCTATTGACGAGCTTTCTGAAGATGACAAATGGTTATTAGACGAAGCAAGAGAAGTTACCCAACATGCATACGCCCCTTATTCCCGTTTTCAGGTGGCGGCAGTTGCTAAACTAAGCAATGGCGAAATAATATCCGGCACTAACCAGGAAAATGCATCTTTTCCTGCCGGGATATGTGCTGAAAGAGTAGTATTAGCAATCATTTCATCATTATATCCTAAAACTCCCATTGAATCAATGGCGATCAGTTATTTTAACCACAACGGTGAAAGCAATCACCCTATTTCGCCCTGCGGCATTTGCAGACAGGCATTGCAGGAGTTTAAAGAAAAAATGAAAGCACCAGTTCGTTTAATTCTTGGGGGCATGCATGGCAAAGTATACATCATAGAAGATGCCAGCCTTCTATTGCCTTTGTCTTTCACAAGCCACGATATGCAATAAAAATTAAAATAACCGAGAAGAATTGCCTGATACTCTTGCTTCATGCTCAAGCAACCATTGCTTGCGATGAAGCCCACCAGCATAGCCTGTAAGTTTCCCATCAACACCAACAACTCTGTGGCAGGGAATGATGATTCCCAGTGGATTTTTTCCATTAGCTGAAGCTGCAGCTCTTATTACTTTCATGTTTCCTAATCTTAATGCTAAATGCTGATAGGTGATTGTTTGCCCGTAGGGGATCAGTTGTAATTCTGCCCATACTTTTTGCTGAAAGGTTGTTCCATTTACACTTAAAGGAAGACTAAATGAAGTTCTGTTGCCTTTGAAGTATTCATCCAATTGCTGTATTGCATTTTGCAGAACTGAGTCTGAAACAGAAGTTTGAACTTGATAATCCAGTTCATCTTCAAATGAAATAGAAGTAATAAAACCATTTGCTTCGGTTATTTCAACCGGACCAAGAAGTGAAATATATATCGCACTATTTATTTTAGTATCAACCAATTTTGCCTCCGTTTTCAACCTGGTGATCTGGTTTTAATAATACCACTTCTTTATCATGATCATAAACTCCAAGTACTAAACATTCACTGAAAAAATTAGCAATTTGTTTTACAGGAAAATTTATAACAGCAACAACTTGTTTGCCCACTAAATCGTTTTTTGAATAATGATGAGTAATTTGGGCCGATGATTTTTTAATACCCAATTCACCAAAATCAATACTTAACTGATAGGCTGGTTTTTTTGCATTGGGAAAATCATTTACTTCAATGATAGTTCCGGCCCTGATATCAACTTTTTCAAAATCATCCCAGCTTATCAGATTACTCATCATCACTATCTTTTAACTGTGAGGCAAGAGTAAGCAGATCGTCTTTTTTATATGCATTTTTTTCCGTGTTGAAACACTTCGCATATTCTTCAATTAATAAACGGATAATTTTTTTATGGCTCATAGGTTTAAAATAAGAGGCGGTTGGATTTACACTGATGCGTTTAAAATAGGTTTCCACATCTTTATGTGAAAATATCTGTCCGGTTGCTCCGTCCATATAAAATAAAATATGTTCGGGTGGAACTGTTTCATTTGTAACATGAACCGGATCGTCATCAAAGTATGCCAGGATAAACTGTCGGGGTATATTAATCATAAACATATTAATATCCAGCATTTGAGATAAAACCAACTGTATAATTCCTAATGAAATTGCATTCCCTTTTTTTGATTCAATTAATTTATGTAGTAAAAAATCGTCGGGTTGTATATAATTAATTTCACTGCCTTTTATCTTGTAATAATTAAAGAGAATATTATTAAGCACATTCACTTTTTCCAATGAGGTTAAAAAGCTGTTGAGTTCAAGCCATATATTTCGTCTGATCTTTTCAAGTTCCTGGTAAAAAATAGTAAGGTTTAACTCCGGGTATTGATAACGGCTCAATAACAAAGCCCCTGTAAATAAATCATGTTCTTTATCATTACTCCATGCATTAAAATCCATTTGCAGGTCTCTGAAATGCAGGCTGTGTATAAGCATTTCAATACGTTCCTGGGTTTCTTCATCAGGTGTTGTTTCCCATAAATGTTCAAGGTTGGGAATAATTTGTTTCCCAAGCGAAATAATCCGTTCACTTACAGTGCTGTACACATCAAGATCCGGATCATCAATCAAATGCAAAAGCGCATTAATTTCTTTGGTTTGTTCCATTCAATGGGTATTCAGTTAATTTAATTCCGTAAATCTGAATTTTAAATTTCAAAAACGAACAATCTTATGAAAAAAGTTGTACACACTGGTGTTAATGAAATTAATTTAAATAAAATGTAGAATTTATACTATAAAGGATTGTATAGGTAATAGACCTTACCTGCTTCTTATGTTAATATCAATTTATCAAAAACAATGCATCAAATCAGATTTTATTATGAAAAAGTGAATTAACATTGTTCTGCCAACAGTAAATCGTTTTAATCCAGTACCAATAAAAAACCAATTGCCGCCTAATCCCCGGCACTATCCAATGGCCTGTTTTATATCACGGCCCTATGAAATTAACGGCTTCTGTACCTTTGAGAACAAATAAGGAACTAAACAAGACGAAGCCACATAAAAGTCCCCTGAGTGATCAGGGGACTTTTTTTGAACCAAGTTTAATTTCAAAAGTTGATGTGCTTCTGTAAAAGTTATCAGGATTAAAAAATTGTATTATTCTAATTAATCCGTATAATCAGGAATGATGTGTATGAAACGAAGGAATTTTTTCTGGATATTTTTTATCTTTAGCGAATAATAAAATGTTCCCTTGTTGAATTCTCATAATCCTTTATTGCTACAAAATTAACTGCACTCATCCAATAAATTGTTTGTAAGCTTACTACTCAATGAGTAAATAATAGTTTGAAAACGATTGTTTTCAGAAATGATAAAATTTTTCAAAACCGAATTTCAATTTGTAATTAATCAGCGAAAACTCAATGAAATTGCATAACTAAACAAATGACAGTTAGTTAAAAGCATTATTAGTTACAATAAAACAACAAAATGGGTAAATAAAGATCAATTAAAAGAAAGGCATATGCTTGTTTTTTAAGAAATTTGTAATTCTACAAAAAAATAAAAATGAGCAATAACCCCGTTACATTATTTGATAAAGTGTGGGACTCACATGTGGTTCGTAAAATTGAAGATGGTCCTGATGTGTTTTTTATCGATCGACATTTCATTCATGAAGTTACAAGCCCGGTTGCTTTTCGTGGTTTGGAAAGTCGTGGTTTGGGAGTAATATTCCCGGAAAAAACTTTTGCAACGGCTGATCATAATACACCAACAATTAATCAGCATTTACCAGTTAGTGATCCGCTTTCTGCCAATCAATTAAAAGCATTAGAAGTTTACTCAGCTAAATATGGTATTTCTCATTGGGGATTAGGTAATCCAAAAAATGGGATTGTACACGTTGTTGGACCTGAAAATGGAATTACACTTCCGGGCATGACCATTGTTTGCGGCGATTCTCATACATCCACACACGGTGCATTTGGTGCCATTGCATTTGGTATTGGAACTTCAGAAGTGGAAATGGTTCTTTCTTCTCAATGTATTATGCAACCTAAGCCAAAGAAGATGAGGCTTAATGTAAATGGCAAGTTAGGTAAAGCTGTTACTCCAAAAGATGTGGTACTCTTTATCATTTCAAAATTAACAGCAGCCGGAGCCACCGGTTATTTTGTTGAATTTGCCGGTGATGTATTTGAAAACATGAGTATGGAAGGCAGAATGACAGTTTGTAATATGAGTATTGAAATGGGAGCTCGTGGTGGAATGATTGCTCCTGATGAAACAACATTTACTTATATCAATGGAAAAGATAAAGCTCCAAAAGGAGAGGCATGGGATAAAGCATTAGCATTCTGGAAAACATTAAAGACAGATGCAGGAGCAAGCTTTGATATGGAACATCACTTTGATGCAGCAGAAATTGAACCAATGATCACTTTTGGTACAAATCCCGGAATGGGAATTGGTATTTCAAAGCATATTCCTGTAACTCTTGAATCTGGCAGTGGTAAATCGAGTTATGAAAAATCACTGAACTATATGGGCTTTCATGAAGCTGATTCCATGTTAGGCAAAAAGGTTGATTATGTTTTTGTTGGCAGTTGTACCAATGGACGTATTGAAGATTTCCGTGCATTTGCATCAATCATAAAAGGACGTAAGAAAGCTGAACATGTTACAGCATGGATAGTTCCCGGTTCACATATTGTTGAACAGCAAATTAAAGACGAGGGCATACTTGATATATTAACAGCAGCAGGTTTTCAATTACGGCAACCTGGTTGTTCTGCATGTCTTGCTATGAATGATGACAAAATTCCAGCCGGCAAATATGCAGTGAGTACAAGTAACAGAAACTTTGAAGGCAGGCAAGGACCGGGTGCAAGAACAATGCTTGCCAGTCCGCTGGTAGCAGCAGCTGCAGCAGTAACAGGTGTTGTAACAGATCCGAGAGAGTTGCTGTAAGAAAGGCAAAGAGGGAAAGGCTGTGGCAAAGAGGCAAGGAGGGAAAGGCTAAGGCAACAAGGGAAAGACGAAGACAACAAGGCAATACAAAGGCAACAAGGGAAAAATTTAAAACGTATAACTTAAAACTTAATACTCAAAATGGCTTACGATAAATTTACAATACTCACCAGCACAGCAGTTCCAATGCCAATTGAAAATGTTGATACCGATCAGATTATTCCTGCTCGTTTTTTAAAAGCAACAAAGCGTGAAGGATTTGGAGATAATCTTTTCAGAGACTGGCGATATAATAATGATGATACTCCAAAAAAGGATTTTGTTTTAAACAATCCCATTTATTCAGGTAAGATATTGGTTGGAGGAAAAAATTTCGGAAGTGGATCCAGTCGTGAACATGCCGCATGGGCCATTTATGATTATGGTTTCCGTTGTGTGGTATCCAGTTTCTTTGCCGATATTTTTAAAGGGAATTCTATCAACATAGGCATATTACCTGTTCAGGTAAGTGAATCGTTTCTCAATAAAATATTTAATGCTATTGAAGCAGATGCTAAAACACAGCTGGAAATAAATCTTCCCATTCAAACAATTACAATTCTTGCTACAGGAGAGAAAGAATCATTTGATATCAATGGGTATAAAAAGAATAACCTTACCAATGGATATGATGATATCGATTATTTGCAAGCAATGAAAGAAGAAATAAAGTCGTTTGCAGCAAAGAGTTTGTACTGATAATTATTAAAAAAGATTATGCCTGTTAAACAACGATATATCGAAATCATGGATACAACACTCCGTGATGGTGAGCAAACGAGTGGTGTTTCATTTTCAGCCATTGAAAAATTAACCATTGCTAAACTTTTATTAACGGAGTTAAAAGTCGACCGGATTGAAATTGCTTCGGCCCGTGTATCAGAAGGTGAATTTGATGCCGTAAAGAAAATTACAAAATGGGCAAAAGCAAATGGTTTATTGAATAAAGTAGAGGTGCTTACTTTTGTAGATGGTGAAATATCTGTTGATTGGATGATAAAAGCTGGAGCGAAAGTGATGAATCTGTTAACCAAAGGTTCACTCAATCATCTTACTCACCAGTTGAAGAAAAAACCTGAACAGCATTTTGCAGAAATAGCTGAGGTGATTAAACTCAGCAAAAAGAAAGGCATTGACTGTAATGTTTATCTCGAGGATTGGAGCAATGGAATGCGTCATTCAAGAGAATATGTGTTTCAGTATCTTGATTTTCTTTCAACCCAACCGGTGAAACGGATTATGTTACCCGATACATTGGGTGTATTAATTCCATCAGAAGTATTTGCATTCATTTCTGAAATTGTACAGCGTTATCCTACAATTCATTTCGATTTCCATGCACACAATGATTATGATCTTGGTACGGCCAATGTCCTTGAAGCAGTGAAGGCAGGTGCTCATGGTTTGCATTTAACCGTAAATGGAATGGGAGAAAGAGCAGGTAATGCTCCAATTGCCAGCGCCATTGCGGTATTGAATGATTTTATGCCTGCTGTAAAAACATCAGTTGCAGAAAAAGCATTGTACAGTGTAAGTAAACTGGTTGAAACTTTTTCAGGGTTCCGTATTCCTGTTAACAAACCTGTAGTAGGTGAAAATGTTTTTACACAAACTGCCGGTATTCACGCCGATGGTGATAAAAAGAATAAATTATATTTCAGTGATTTAATGCCGGAACGTTTCGGTCGTCAGCGGAAATATGCATTGGGCAAAATGAGTGGTAAAGCGAACATTGAAAATAATTTACAACAACTAGGTATTTTGCTTTCAGACGAAGATTTAAAAAAAGTTACACAACGGATTATTGATCTTGGAGATCGTAAAGAAGTAGTAACCCAAGCTGATCTGCCCTATATTATCTCAGATATATTAGACAGCAATGCCATTGAAGAAAAAGTAAAGATTGAAAATTATGTGCTTACCCATTCAAAAGATTTAAACCCTTCTGTTACTTTAAAAGTTTCATTAAACGGTGAGTTATTTGAAGAGCATGCACAGGGTGATGGTCAGTACGATGCTTTCATGAATGCATTGAAAAAAATATACAAACAAAAGAAAATTGAACTTCCCTTGCTAACGGATTATGCCGTTCGTATTCCTCCGGGTGGAAAGAGTGATGCATTGTGTGAAACAATCATTACATGGAGTCATCATAATAAGGAATTCAAAACACGTGGTCTTGATAGCGATCAAACAGTATCTGCAATTAAAGCTACGTTGAAGATGTTGAATAGTATATAAAAGGCAAGGAGGCAAAGAGGGAAAGGCAGAGGCAACAAGTGGGAAAGGCAACAAGGCAACAAGGCAGTAAAGAGGCAGTGAGGCAACAAAGTAAAGAAAACCGATTTATTTTTTTAAAGTGGGGAATATCAATTCATATAGAGATTTGATTTTTTGGCAAAAATCCATGGCACTTGTTACAGAGATTTATAATGCTACCAAATCATTTCCATCTGAAGAATTGTATGGATTGACAAGCAAGGTAAGTAGAAGTGCTATTTCTATTCCATGTAATATTGCAGAAGGTTTTGGAAGAAATTCAACCGGAGATTACAAAAGGTTTTTACATATCTCAGCCGGTTCAATCTTTGAATTATTAACTCAAATTGAAATTGCAGCAAATTTAAAATATCTATCTGCTGAACTGTTTACAAAATTATTTAATGCAGCAAAAGAATTAGAATTAATGCTGTTAGCACTGATAAAGAAAATCAATTAAATACACGCAAGACTTGATGCCTTGTTGCCTCGATGCCTTGCGGAATAAACAAACAAATAAATGGCGAGTAAACACATTTTAATCGTCCCCGGCGATGGAATAGGACAGGAAGTAACAGCAGTA
>DAIOWB010000134.1:3504-7462 GCA_036758725.1 Lacibacter sp. | reverse complement strand
ATTCAGCTTTTACATGCCAATCAAAAAGGCAAGGCCAACTTTTTCATGATGGATAAGTTTAATGGCCAGGCTGTATTAAATAATATCCCGGCAGGAACAATCCACGCATTAAGTGTGGTAGAAGTTGAAGAAAAATACCAATCACTCATTAATTATTTATTGGGGCAGGTTGTTATTGCAGATGATGAAAATAATTTACCTGCAGACTTTGATGGCATTGTACTTGAAAAAAGCGGTAAATTTTTTAAAGGAAAATATGCATTAAGCGGTGGAAGTATTGGTTTGTTTGAAGGAAAAAAATTAGGCCGTGCAAAAAACCTGGAGCGTTTAAAAGAAGAAATTCTTGCACAGGAAACAGTAGTGCTTGATTTAAAGCATACCATTCAGATGCGTCACAATGAAGTAATTGTATTTAATGATCAGTTGAAGGAAAATGCAATTAAAGAAACAGAAGCAACCATCAATCAACTGGTGAACTATGTTTATGGCATTGATAATAAAATGGAAAACCTGCGACTGATGGAAACCAATGCGGTAAAGCGTTTGGAAGAACTGGATCAGCAAATGCAGGATGTCCAGGAAAAACAGCAGGCTTATAAAGAAGAGCTGGATAAATACAACTCACAATTACATGAGCTTGCAGGAAGACTGGAAACCATGGAACAGGATTTTGCTTCAGCTGAACAAGGATATAATGAAGCTAATCAATTGTACAATGATCATAACCTGAATGTAACCCGTCAGCAAAGTAAAACAACAGCATTAAAACAGGAATTTGAGTTTAAGCAAAATCAGTTGAATGATCTGCAATTGCAAATCACTGTTAATTCAACATCTTTAGAAGAAGCAACCAACCAGATAAATGAAAGTGATTTGTTGCTTACCGCTGCCCAGGAGATTTTGGTTACTTTATTACAAAATAAGGAAGTAGAAGAGCGCAGGTTAAATGAAGCTGATCAGGCTTATTATAATTTACGCAATACACTGAGTGAAAAAGAAAGTGAGTTACGTCATAAACAAAAAGAGAAAGAACAGATTGATCATTTGCTCAATGAAATAAAAGATAAACTCAACGATTTAAAATTGCAGTTAAGCGGAACGAAAGAGCGTTTGAATGTTGAGTTTAAAGTAAACCTGGAAGAAATTATTGAAGAAGCCAGAACAGGTGAAGAACCCTTGGAAGAATTACAAGCAAAGGTTGACCGGATGAAAAAGCGTTTGGAAAACCTGGGTGAAGTAAACCCAACAGCCATTGAAGCATTTGAAGAAATGCGTAAACGCTATGAATTTATTCTGGAGCAAAAGAACGACCTGGTATCAGCAAAAGAATCACTTTTGCAAACCATACAGGAAGTAGAGGCTACGGCCAATCAACGTTTCCTTGAAACATTTAATGCTGTTCGTGAAAATTTCCAGAAAGTATTTAAAGCCTTGTTTACTGAAGAAGATACAGCAGATCTTGTTCTTGAAAATCCTGATAACTTAGCTGAGACGGCCATTGACATCATTGCCAAGCCAAAGGGGAAACGCCCAAGCAGCATTTCACAATTAAGCGGTGGAGAAAAAACATTAACGGCAACGGCAATGTTGTTTGCCATCTATCTTATTAAGCCAGCACCATTCTGTATATTAGATGAAGTTGATGCACCATTGGATGATGCCAACGTTGGTAAGTTCACAAATATGATTCGTCAGTTCAGTGAAAACTCACAGTTCATTATTGTTACGCACAATAAAATGACCATGAGCGCTGTGGATGTTATTTATGGTGTAACCATGCAGGAAGCTGGTGTCAGTAAGCTGGTTCCGGTTGATTTCAGAAGTTTGAATTAGCATGTTCGGGATGCTCAGGCAGCCTCAAACATATAAAGAATAATAAAAGCCAGAGTAATTTACTCTGGCTTTTATATTTTAGTAAATAAATACATTTGAGTAATGGTTTTAGTTTTTATATCACTATCCTTTGTTTGTATGATGAGTAATGTTTACCTGCGGGAAAGTATAAAAAAAAAAAAGTAATCTGATTTTCATACAAAGTATTTTTATAGGTGTATTCAATCTGCCGGTTTTATTCCCTCTTTCTATCAATGGAAGCGCCAGTGAAAAAAAATTACAACGAAGAGCTAATTTCTTTCTTGCATTATTTTGGGTGTTTTTCACTGCTATATTTATAGTGATGATTGTAGATTCATATTGAAAATATTTACCTCCTTCTCAAAACTATCTTTATATTCGATAACTAAATTCACTGCATGGAACGTATCTGTTTATTCCCCGGTACTTTTGATCCCATCACGGTTGGCCATCTTGACATTATTTACCGTTCATTGGATTTATTTGATAAATTATATATCGGTATTGGAAGAAATGCCAATAAAGAACCCATGTTCAGTGAAGACCAAAGGATTGAATGGATTCAGGAAATATTTAAAAATGAACCAAGGGTTGAATGTGTGGTGTATGATGGTTTAACAATCGATTGCTGTAAAAGAGTAAATGCTAAATTCATTTTACGTGGCATCCGTTATGTGAATGATTTTGAATACGAGAAAGCCATTGCAGATATGAACCGCAGTTTAGATGGTGATATTGAAACCATCTTTCTCACTTGTTTGCCTCAATATACTTCTGTAGCATCTACACTGGTGAGAGATGTTATACGCAATGGGGGAGATGCGTCTGCATTTTTACCAGATGCAGTAAATAAAACAGTTGCTAAAAAATAATAATCAACTTAAACTATTCTCAAGTGTCTTCAATCTGGTTTAAAAAAGATTTATCGCTTTCTGATTTTGAGAAATTTGATAAGGATACAATGGATGTTCATCTTGGTATCCAGTTTACAGAATTAGGTCCGGATTTTTTTAAAGGTACAATGCCTGTTGATCACCGTACACAGCAACCATATGGTTTTTTGCATGGAGGTGCAAGTTGTGTATTAGCAGAAACACTGGGAAGTTTAGCTTCGGCCATGGTTATTGATACTGAAAAATATATTTGTATGGGGCTGGAGATAAATGCAAATCATATCAGGTCGGCAAAGAGTGGTATTGTAACTGGCATTGCTTCACCACTGCACCTGGGCTCCAGTACACATGTATGGGACATTAAAATTTATGATGAACGTGAAAAACTGATTTGTGTAAGCAGGCTCACAGTAGCCATTCTGAAGAAGCCATCAGCATAAGGCTAATACTTCTTTTACTGATGGGAATGTATTACTGAAATAATTTTTCAGGTCTTTCTTTTTTACCCATTTTATTTCACTGATGTCTTCTTCTGTTTGCGGAACAATCTCCTGTTTTCCTTTTACTTTCATTTTATACCAGTGTGAGTCTTTGATAATATGTTTTCCAAATTCATCATACGTGTGATAGGTAACGGTTAATGGTTTTAAAAGCTCAATATTTTTTAACCCTGTTTCTTCTTCTACTTCACGTACGGCGCATTGTTCAAGACTCTCTCCTTTATCCACTTTCCCTTTTGGTAAATCCCATTTACCTCTTCTGAAAATAAGTAACACTTCAGCCTTTTCATTTTCTATTAAGCCGCCTGCAGCAGTTACAGGTACAAATTGTTTGAAAAAAAGTTTCTTCAGTTTTTCCAGGTCTTCACTCCATAATATACCGGCATGAAACTCATCTTTTACAATTTCATGTAACAATGATTTGATAGCAGGCACTGAAATTTCATCAATGAATACAGCATCGGGGTGATGGATATATTCATGAATGACTGCATCAATTTCATTGCAAAGAAAAACAGGCTTATCTCCAAAGTAGATTTTAATGTACATAAGTAAATTTCAAATTATAAATATCAACCCTCAAATTTGCGGCATGACAAATGAACAAGCCGTAGCTGAAAAGCTCTTACAAGTTAAGGCCATCCGTTTAAATTTAAAAGAGCCCTTTACCTGGGCCAGCGGCTGGAAGAGTCCGATCTATTGTGATAACCG
>DAIOWB010000134.1:0-3404 GCA_036758725.1 Lacibacter sp. | reverse complement strand
ATGGTTTCTATTTTTAATTACGGCTTTACCAAAGCAAGAGAAGCATTTGAACAGGCAGGAGTACCTCTTAAGTCACTTACAAATTATCCGGTTCTAATTCAGCTGGCAATTGATAAAAAGATTGTTGAACCATCTGAACAGGATGTTTTGTTAAAGTGGAGTGCCGATCCTGCTAATTGGCAGGTTAATTGATAATTTTAGGTATAAATAACCATACATGAAATCAATCCTTTGTTCTTTTCTTTTATTGATCAGCATTTCTGCTCATTCTCAATTTAAAAAGCCAATTGTGGTGCAGATTAAAACACCACAAGCTGCCTGTTTAGAGTGTAAGGATAAGATAGAAAAATTCATGAAATATGAAGAAGGTATCCAGAAAGTTGTGGTTGATATCAGGAAAAAAATCACCACTATAACTTATTTGAGCGACCGGACTAATATTGAAAATATTAAAGTAGCCATTGCAAATCTTGGTTTTGATGCAGATGATGTAGTAGCAGAAGAAAGCCAATATGCAAAACTGCCCATTTGTTGTAAACGTGTAGCCGATGGCGGAGGCCCTCCCAAGAAGCAATAATTTTTTCATCTGATTTTTACAAGTTCAGCCGGTATCTGGCTGAACTTTTTTATTGCCTGAGAATGGAATAAAACGAAATAAATCTATTACGATTTCATTTATCATGGCTGTGGGGCAAACAAACTAAAGGCATGTTTGCCCTCATAGATTAATGGAATGGTTTTAAAAACCCCGGCAACACCTGCTGTAATTGTCCCGGTAGCAGTAACCATAACCGAGTCTTTCGTTAATAATCCCCACGAATTAGAAAGCAGGTTTTTCATATTTGTTTTGATATGAAGAGGAATTACAAAATCTGACTTTCTGGCAACTTTTATTAAAGTATCACTGATTGCTTTTCCCAGGTATACATTGTTCACATACACATCAGCTTCTGTTCTTCTTACCTGGAAACCGATATGATTTGGATTGTAGTAAACAAGGTCCATGGTTATATCAGATTCTGACAATCCCAGTGAACCCATTTTAAAATTCCTGAATTCTTTATAATCGGGGATAATAAATGACTTACAGGAAACCAATAAAAAAAGGGGAAGGAGCAAAAGTAAAAATCGGAGAATGGGTTTTCTAAACATCCCTGCAATTTAGTACATCAACTTCATATTTCTTTTCCAGTCAATTTTTGAAACCTTAATTTTGAGCTAAAACAATTAGTGATTTAGCGCTCAACTTATTGATTTTAAAGAACAAAAAAATTTGGGTTTAAATATTAAGCATATGTAATTCAATTACATATATTTAAATGTGATTTAATGAATATTAATTATAAAATTATAAGAGCAAAAAAAGGGATTATCTGACGATAATCTGTTTTTATTGAAAGCAGAAATAGACTGTATGGATATTGATAAAGAATATACTGAATTACAATACTTTGGATCAATTAATTTGTATTCAACTTTAATCAAGCATACAAATGTGTTTTTTTTGCCAGATGTCCCCTTTAAAAAAGCACTCCACCCTAACCGACAAAAGCTCATGGGAGCAAATTCACCCCTCCTTCTTACAGTTCCCCTGGTTGGTGGCCGGGATCAGAAACAGAAATTAAAGGAAGTACAGATCAGTTATACTGATCCCTGGCAGCGGATTCACTGGAGAGGAATTGTAAGCAATTATCGCAAGTCGCCCTGGTTTGAAGAATACGCACCCCAGCTTGAATTACTTTTTCAATTAAACGAGAAGTTTCTGATTGACCTCAATCTAAAGACTTTGGAATGGGTGCTTGAAAAATTGAAATTGAAACTTGACATTTTGGCTGATGATGGAAGCAGTATCAATTCAGAGCGTATTGCTTTTACTCAGCAAAAAACTGAAATCAACCCAATTCATTATCCAACATATACCCAGGTTTTTTCTGATAAATTTGGTTTTATGCCCAATCTTGGAATTCTGGATTTACTTTTTTGCAAAGGCCCCGGAGCTTTAGAATATATAGCATCTGTCAGCCGCTTATCAAATTGACCAGAATCAGTGATTGTGGATAAGAGAAAACGCTTAAATTGTATGCCTTACATTTCTGCTTTGAAAATGACCAAATCGGCCCTAACCACTTTTAGTTTTTTGCTTACATGTCTGTACTCCTTTTCCCAGGATTTTTCAAACAAAGGAAAAGAGTTTTGGGTGGCATATGGCAGCCATGTGTCGATGTATAATGCTAATGGAACTCCCAATACTATTACAGGTGGATCGCAGGAAATGGTTTTGTATTTTACTTCAGATAAGAATGCAACGGTTACAGTAGATATTCCGGCAATTGGTTGGACAAGAACCTATAATATTACAGCAAACCAGGTTACCTCATCTGATTTGATTCCAAAAACAGGTGGTAATGATGCCAGAGTGTATGCAGAAGGGAAAAGTAATAAAGGAATTCACATTACAAGTACGGTACCTGTAATTGCATATGCTCATATTTATAACGGGGCTATTTCAGGCGCAAGCCTTCTCTTTCCTGTTAATACATTAGCCAGGGAATATTACTCTATCAATTTTACCCAAACCTCAAACGACAATAACTCATTCTCATATTGCTATGTGGTGGCAACTGAAGACAATACTAATATTGAAATCATACCCAGTGTAAATACAATTAATAATCTCGCTGGTGACACCATCAAAGTGACTCTTAATAAAGGAGAAATCTATAACGTATTTGGAAGGAATCTGACAGCACTGCAGGTTGGTGTAACTCAAAACGGTACACCTATTTATTTATACAGAGGTGAAGATCTTACAGGTACCAGAATACGATCAGTGGCAACTGCAACAAGTACCTGTAAAAAGATTGCCGTTTTTTCAGGTTCGGGAAAATTAAACATTCAATGTTCTCCCACGGTATCAGGAAGTGCTGATAATTATATTCAACAGGCCTTCCCTGCCAATGCATGGGGAAAGAAATACCTCACGGCACCAACCAACAGAATGCCGAATAATTTTTACAGGGTTTGTGTTAGTGATCCCTCAACTGTTGTAAAACGGAATGGTGTTACGCTGAGCGGCATCATTAAAAATTTTTATTACGAATACCAGAGTACTACTCCTGATTTAATTGAAGCAGACAAGCCTGTGATGGTTGCTCAATACATCACAACAAGAGTTCAATGCTCCAATCCTAATTTTACTTTTGGAAATGAATCACTGGGAGATCCTGAAATGATTTATCTCAGCCCTATTGAGCAAACCATTGAACGGGTTACCATCAATTCAACACCCAATGCTGTTATAAGAGAACATTGGTTAAATGTGGTAATTAAATCCATTGATGCACCGTCATTAAGAATTGATGGAGCAGCACCATCAGTAGCAGGGGCTGTGCATCCGCAAGATG
>DAIOWB010000133.1:0-7518 GCA_036758725.1 Lacibacter sp. | reverse complement strand
AGAGGGTCCGCGGTTCGAGCCCGTGTGCTCCCACAAACAAAAAGCCATCACATTTTAATAAGTGGTGGCTTTTTTGTTTGTGAAACTTTATCTGAATCATTACAGTGTATTCAAATTAATCTGGTAAATTAATAAATTCAAAAAAGTTCAAATTTTAAAAGATTCAGGAATCTTTTGAATTGGTAAGGATATGCAGTTTTTAATGAATGATTTTTGAAGTAGTTCAAATCTGAACAAAGTCTTTCAAAGTGAAATAATTTTCATTACTTATTGCAGGGAATCATCATTTACTTTTATTTATAGGTGTGAATAATGCAATCTTTTTATACAATTGTGTAATAGTTAAAAAATGCTATTGCGGTATTTTTAACATTCAGATTCTTTGCAGTTTTTCATCATAATTATTTCTACATTTCATTTTTATAATTTATTACATTATATGTTCCTCCTCAGACCCTTAACGTATACCATCATTCTGTCAATTATGGTTTTGGCATGCAAAACCAGTAAAAAAAAAATTTACTGACAGGTGATACTTCCAGATACGATCTGCTTCATCCAACTATAATTCATTTGCCCGATGATTTGGCTGAAATTTCAGGGATAGCATTCTATACAAAAGATAGTAGTGTGTTTGCAATTGAAGATGAAAAAGGCATTTTGTATAAAATTTCTCTAACCGAAAAAAACAACATTGAGAAATGGAATTTTGATAAAAAAAGGGATTTTGAAGATCTGGTTTTACTCGACAGTGTGTTTTATGTTTTAATCAGTAATGGCGACATTGAAACAATACAGTTTGGTGCAGGTGATTCCTTAATTACCAACAAAGTGAAATTCCCTGATGCTGATAAAAAGCAAAATGAGTTTGAATCTTTATATTTTGATGACAGTACCCAACAACTCATTTTGTTATGTAAGAATTGTGAAGATGATGGAAATAAAAAAGTAACTGCCTGGGGGTATAATATGAATAGCCAGGTATATCAACCAATGGTTTATACCCTGGATGTGCAGCCTATAGCTAAAAAACTTAAACAGGAAAAAATAAAGCTAAGGCCTTCAGCAACCGCAATAAATCCGGTTACAAATGAACTTTATATCCTGTCATCACAGGACCATCTATTATTAACTACAGACCTGAGCGGAAAATTAATTGATCTGTATGAATTAGATCCCGCCATATATAAACAAGCAGAAGGTATTGCTTTTACCCCTTGGGGTGATCTGATCATATCAAACGAATCGCATCAAACAGGATCAGCTACAATTTTAGTTATTAAAAATAAGAAGAGGGGATTATGAAAAAAACGGTTTTTATCACTTTGGTTTTGTTTGTATTACAATCTGTTGTTATTGCCCAGGATAGTATACAGGCAAGAATAATTTTAATAGGTGATGCCGCACAATTAGTAAACGGAAAAGACGCTGTGATTACTGCCGTTAAAAAAAATATTGCACTTACTAATAAAACAACCATCATTTACCTGGGAAATAATCTTTACAAAACCGGATTACCTGATAATTCTTCACCAACTTATGAAAAGGTAAAAGCTCCACTGGATTCACAAATACAGATTGCTCAAAACACAAAAGCGAAAGTGTTTTTTATTCCCGGTAATAACGAATGGGCACATGGAGGAACTGATGGTTATGAATCTGTTTTAAGACAGCAATCCTATATTGATCAGTTGGGCAATGAAAATGTAAAAATGTTACCGGGCGAAGGTTGCCCCGGCCCTGTTGAAGTAAAAATATCGGATGATGTGACGTTGGTAATCATGGATAGTCAATGGTGGTTGCATGAAGGCGATAAGCCGGGAATAGAATCTGATTGCCCGTATAAAACAAAAGCTGAAGTATTACTGCAATTAGATGATATTCTTGCTAAAAACACAAAGAAAGTTGTTTTACTTGCAATGCATCATACATTCAGGAGTTACAGTTCCTATGCAGGATATTTTAGATTAAAGCAACATCTTTTTCCATTAACTGACATACGGCCCAACCTGTACATCCCTTTACCGATTGCTGGTTCATTGTATCCTATGTCAAAGTCTGTTTTTAGTGTAAAACAAAATTTGTATCATCCACTCTATCAGTCAATGATTGCATCAATTGAAGCAGTTGTAAAATCATACCCTTATGTAATATATATAGGCGGACACGATCCCTCTTTACAAATTATACAGGACAGCGGTTATAATTATATAACAAGCGGAAGCGGTAGTAAAAATCAAAGAGTATCAAAAGGGAGTAAAAGTTTGTACGCATCTTCTCAACCGGGGTTTATTACAATTGAAGTATCAAACAAAAAAAATGTTCAGGCTAATGTGTTTGTTGTTGAAGGCGATGAAACCAAGATTGAATTTTCAAAACATATTCTTGATTTTTCAAAAGCCCCCTTACTTGAAGCTGATATCACAAGAGAGGTTGAATATAAATATAGAGACAGTGTAGTGGTTTCTGCCAGTGAAAGATATGAAACAACATCTGGCTTCAGAAGAATGTTTCTTGGGAATAATTATCGTAAAGAATGGAATACACCCATTAAGATGCAGGAATTCAACATTAAAAAAGAAAAAGGCGGGCTTAAAATAGATGGTATAGGAGGAGGGAAGCAAACCAAATCGCTTCAGATGTTTGATAAGAACGGAACAGAATGGGCCATAAGGTCAATTGAAAAAGATCCTGAAAAAGGCATCCCCTTTAATTTCAGAAATTCATTGGCACAATTCATTGTACAGGATGTTATTTCTGCAAGTTTCCCGCATGCCCCATTGGTATTACCTGATCTTGCAAAAGCGGTTGATGTTCTTACATCTGAGTATGAATTTTTTTATGTGCCGGATGATCCTGCATTAGGGCAATACAGAAAATTATTTGCCAATACCGTTGTAATGCTGGAGAACAGAAACCCCGGCGCTGGTTTTAAAGAAGTAAAAAGCACCCAGAAAGTAATTAATAAAATGCTGGAAGACAATGACCATCATGTTGACCAGGAAAAAGTGTTGAATGCAAGATTATTTGATATGCTTATTGGTGATTTTGACCGGCATGGTGGTCAATGGAAATGGGGTACTTCTGATACCGGCAAGGGTAAGTTATACTTTCCTATACCCAGAGACAGAGATCAGGCATTTTTTAATTCGGATGGTTTGCTGTTAAAGAAAATATCAAAAAAAGCCATACCCGCTTTGCAGGGATTTAAAATGAAAATAAAAGATATTAACGGGTTCAATTCTCAGGCAAGAGATTTCGACCGTTTTTTTATGAATAACCTGGATGAAAAAACCTGGGAAAGAATCAGTGAAAACTTTATGCATAAGATGACAGATGAAGTAATTGAAAATGCAATGAAGCAATTTCCCGATCCGATTTATGCAATCAATGGAAAGAGCATTACTGAAAAGTTAAAGAGCAGAAGAGATCAACTGCTTAACAATGCTATTAAGTATTACAGGTTTATTTCAAAAGTTGTTACCGTTGCAGGTAGCAGTAAATCAGAATATTTTCATATTAAAAATCATCCCGATGGCTTACAGTTGACTGTATATAAAAAGCTGGAAACTACCGATTCGGCCTCTGTGATGTTTACACGAATTTTTAAAGAGGATGTTACAAAGGAAATAAGATTATTTGGATTGAAAGGAGATGATAAGTTTGAAATTGATCCCGATGTTTCATCAAAAATTAAACTACGCATCATTGGAGGTAAAGGCAATGATACCTTTAATTTGAAAGGGGGTATTAAAAATATTGTATACGATCTTTCAACTGAAAAGAATTATGCAATTAATTTAAAAAGAACAAATAAAGAATTTTCTTCTGATCCGGCAATCAATTTATATAAAGGTTCTGCATTTCAATATACAAAAAAACGATTCCCTCAATTTGACATAGGCTTTAATGCTGAAGATGGTTTGTTGCTAGGTGCAGGATTTGCATTGAGAACATATGGCTTCAGAAAAGACCCCTATGCAACTGATCAACAACTCACAACCCTTTTTGCACCAACAAAAGGAGCTTACCGCCTGAAGTATACAGGCACATTTAATAAAGTAATCTTTAAAAGTGATTTATTGGTAAGAGCTGAACTGGTAAATCCAACAATTAATAATTTTTTTGGTATTGGTAATGAAACATTTTATGATAAGAATAAGCCAAATGAATTTTACAGGGTACGTTACAGGTATTTTGAAACAGATCTGTTGGTTCGTAAAAGATTCAATGAAATAGTGCAGCTATCTATTGGGCCAAGTTATTATCAATACTGGAGTAAGTTTAAAGATAACAGTAAACGGATACTTGGTAACCCTGAAATAATTGGTACTGACTCTGCAAGTATTTACGGAGTAAAAGAATACCTCGGGGCAAAAGCAAAGTTTGAAATCAACTTTATTAATAATGAAGTTTTTCCTACCCGTGGTATTACATGGTTTACCGAATTCACTTCTATGTATGGATTTAAAAAAAGTACACATAACCTTACTAAGTTAATATCAGATGTTACCATCTATGCAAGTTTAAGAGATCCCGGAAGAGTAGGAGCAATTATTAAATTGGGTGGTGGGCATATTTTCAGTAAGGAATATGAATATTTCCAGGCATTGAATATAGGTGCTCATAATTTTCTCAGAGGTTTCAGGAAAAACAGATTCTCCGGTTCTTCCATAGCCTATGCAAGTACAGAATTGCGTGTAAAGTTATTTAAGTCTAAATCTTTTTTATTACCTGGCGATGTTGGAGTAATGGGTTTTTATGATATAGGAAGAGTATGGCAAAAAGGTGAAATTTCAAACTTATGGCATCCTGCTTATGGGGGAGGATTTTATTTTATTCCTTATGGGTTAGCAATGATGTCTTTCACAGTTGGCATTTCACCTGAGGACAGGTTATATAATTTTTCTCTTGGTTCAAAGCTTAAACTGATTTTTTAATAATTATGAAAACAGATCATTTATATAATACGAAAGCGTGCAGTAAACAAAAAATCATGAGTAAGATCATTATAACCATATGGATTCTTTTTGCAATACAAGCAGTTGTTCATGCACAAGACAGCATACAGGCAAGGATCATTTTAATAGGTGATGCCGGACAATTAACCAATGGAAAACATCCCGTAGTTAATTCCGTTAAAAAAAATATACCTCTTACTGAAAAAACAACCATTATTTATCTTGGCGATAATCTATATAAAACAGGATTGCCTGATAATTCATTACCAACTTATGCAATAGCAAAAGCCCCTCTTGATTCGCAAATCCAAATTGCAGATAACAGTAAGGCAAAAGTATATTTTGTTCCCGGTAATCATGATTGGGCAATTGGCAGTGCCAATGGTTACGAATCTATTTTAAGGGAGCAATCTTATATTGATTATTTAGGAAATGAAAATGTAAAAATGTTTCCACGTGATGGTTGTCCTGGTCCGGTAGAAGTGAAAATAACAGATGATATTCTTTTAGTGATGATGGATAGCCAGTGGTGGTTACATCAAGGAGATAAACCAGGTATTGAATCAGATTGTCCATATAAAACCAAAGAGGAAGTTTTACTGCAGTTAGATGATATTTTATCAAAGAATTCGGGTAAACTTGTTTTATTGGCATTTCATCACACTTTCAGAACATATAGTCCGCATGGAGGATATTTTACATGGAAGCAACACATTTTCCCTTTCACCGATATGCGGCCCAACCTGTACATTCCTTTACCGTTAATAGGTACAATATATCCTTTAGCAAGAGGTGTGTTTGGTGTTGAACAGGATTTACAACATCCCCTTTACCAGGCAATGATTTTTGCTATTGAAAAAGTAGTAAAAGGACATGATAATGTGATATATGTTGCAGGCCATGATCATTCAATACAATTAATACAAGATAGCGGTTACAATTATATAACCAGTGGCAGCGGAAGTAAAAATTCAAGAGTATCAAAGGGAAGAAAAAGTTTATATGCCTCACCCAAAGCAGGGTTTGTAACACTGGAAATTTCAAAAAACAAACATGTGCATGCAAAAGTATATGTTCTTGAAGGCGATTCAACAAAAATGGATTATGCCAACGAGATTCTGGATTTTTCAAAAGTACCTGTACCTGAAGCGAAAATTACACGTGAAGTAGATTATAAATTTAAAGACAGTGTTGTTGTTTCTGCCAGTGAACGATATAAACCGGTATCAGGTTTACAGAAATTTTTTCTCGGAGATAATTACCGAAAGCAATGGAATACTCCAATTACTATGCGGGAGTTTAATCTACGCAAAGAAAAGGGCGGTTTTACTATTAAAAGTTTAGGTGGGGGCAAACAAACCAAATCGTTATTATTGATAGATAAAGACGGCAAAGAATGGACACTGAGATCTGTTGAAAAAGATCTTGAAAAAATTTTACCTCCCAATTTAAGAAACTCCTTTGCACAATGGATGGTGCAGGATCTGGTTTCAGGAAGCCATCCGCATACTCCACTTATCATACCTGTATTAGCAAGAGCTGTTGGTGTACTTGCAGCAGAACCTGAATTCTTTTTTGTACCCGATGATCCCGCACTTGGTTTATATAGAAAAGTGTTTGCCAATACAGTTGTAACGCTTGAAATGCGTGACCCCGGAGCTGGTTTTGTAGATACAAAAAGCACCAATAAAGTAATGAATAAAATGCTGGAAGATAATGATCATCATATTGATCAGGAAAAAGTATTGAAAGCCAGGTTACTTGATATGTTAATTGGTGATTGGGACAGGCATGTAGACCAGTGGAAATGGGGCACATCTGATACAGGTATTGGAAAATTATACTTTCCAATACCCAGAGACAGAGATCAGGCCTTTTCAAATTCAGATGGTTTTCTCATTAAGAGATTGTCAAAAAGAGTTATGCCCTTTTTACAAGGCTTTAAACCAAAAATCAGGGACATTAATGGTTTAAATTACTGGGAAAGGGACTTTGACCGGTTTTTTATGAACAATCTTGATGAAAAAATCTGGATTTCTACTGCTGAAATATTTCAAAAAGAAATGACAGATTCGGTAATACAGGAAGCAGTAAAAAAATTCCCGGCACCTATTTATTTGCTTGATGGAAAAATGATTGCTGATAAATTAATGAGCCGCAGAGATATGATGTTAAAAAATGCAATGATCTACTATCGATTCATTTCAAAAACTGTTTCTGTAACAGGTAGTAATAAATCAGAATATTTCCATATTAAAAATCATCCTGATGGTCTCCAGCTTACTGTATATAAAAAACTGGATGCCACTGATTCGGCTTCTGTGATGTTCACCCGCATTTTTAATTATAATGTTACAAAAGAAATTAGATTATATGGATTGAACGGGAACGATAAATTTGAAATTGATGACGATGTAACATCAAAGATTAAGGTTCGGATCATTGGAGGTAAAGGCAATGATACTTTTGACCTCAAGGGGGGCATACGTAATGTTGTTTATGATCTTTCAACTGAAAAAAATAAAAGCATTCATCTTAACAAATCAAAAACTGAATT
>DAIOWB010000132.1:1583-7533 GCA_036758725.1 Lacibacter sp. | reverse complement strand
TTTTTGCTTTTGTTTTAATTATTGCAGGATTTGGATTTAAAATATCAGCTGTTCCTTTTCATTTATGGACTGCTGATGTTTATGAAGGTTCGCCGGTTGCAGTTACTTCGTTCTTGTCTGTTATATCAAAGGGTAGTATGATTTTTGTTTTTGGAACAGTATTGTTTACTGTTTTTCAACAGCTGTTTTTCCAATGGTATAACATACTGGCAATATTAGCAGTTTTATCCATGATTATTGGTAATCTGTTTGCATTACGTCAGCAAAATTTAAAACGGTTTCTTGCTTTTTCTTCTATTTCACAGGTTGGTTTTATTTTAATTGGTATTACAGCAGGCAACATGAAAGGTTTATCATCAGTCATTTATTTTGTGTTGATATATGTTTTTTCTAACCTGGCTGCTTTTGGTGTATTGAGTTTGGTTGATGCAGAAAAAGGAAAAGAAAACATTGATGACTATAAAGGATTTTACAAAACTAATCCTGTCTTAACGTGGGTATTGGCCATTGCGTTATTCTCGTTGGCAGGCATTCCGCCAACAGCTGGTTTCTTTGGTAAATTCTTTTTAATTCTTGCAGGTGCCGGAAGAAATAATTATCTTCTTATAACAATAGCAGCTTTAAACATGGTAGTATCGTTGTATTACTATTTACGCATAATTAAAGCCATGTTTATGGATACTAATGAAAACCCAATTGAAAATATTATAATAAGCAGAAGCCCTAAACTTGCATTGGCCATTTGTTTAGCAGGTATTGTAATTACGGGTTTAGTTGGTGGTGCTTATGATTATATTTACTCTTTGGTAAAATAAATTAAATAATAAACACAGAACAAGGATTAACGAATATAGAAGTTGGACTGAAACCCTTCTCATTCACCATTCCCTGTTCAATATTTGAGATTCTTATGGCTATTAATAAAAATCACGAATTTGAAGACCTGGATGGAGTGAAGTGTGCAGTTGTTGAAAAAAATGCCAGCAACGAACGTGTTCGTTTTCTGAAAGACTTACTGGAGTTCAATAACTATAAAGTAATGGTTGTGCCTTCACCCCCGCCAAAAGCAGCTCCTGCTCCAAAACCTGCAGAAGGTGAAGCAGCTGTTGCAGAAACCCCTCCCCCACCAGCTCCTGAAACCTTTACAGTTGGTGTAACAAACGTCATGTTTAATGTTACCAATGCGTTGTTTGGCAGATTGCTTAAATCAAAAGATGGTCATATTGTTACTCCTGCATACTGGCAACAGAAAGATCCGGTAAGCCATGATGAAACTCCATATTACGAACAGATAAACTAATTGAAACTAAGATGGAAGTAAAAAATTTATTTGACCAATCAACCTGCCAGGAAATCATTGATCGATTAAATAAACTTTCATCAACATCTGAACGGCAGTGGGGAAAGATGACGGCGGCACAAATGCTGGCACATTGTAAAGAAGCTTATAAAGTACCATTAACAAGTAAGCCTTTAAAAAAACATCCGCTTTCGTTTATTGGATGGATATTTAAAAAGCAGCTCTTCAATAATAAGCCATATAAACAAAACCTGCCTACTGCACCAAATTTTATTATTAAAGAAGAAAAAGACTTTGATAAAGAGAAAGCAGAAATGCTTTCAATTGTAAAAGCTTTTCATGAAAAAGGTGCTTCAGGAGTTGGTGATAAAGTACATCCCTTATTTGGAAAACTTACAGCCGAACAGTGGGGCTTAAGCATGTGGAAGCATTTAGATCATCACCTGCGTCAGTTTGGAGTTTAATTCTACTACTAGCCTCTATTATAAACGAAAGAGGGAATCTCAGTTGAGATTCCCTTTTCATTTTTTCATATGGAATAATTCGTTTTTTAATTATGTAATGCATCCTTTGTATACAAATCAGGAAACACGATCTGCAACCGGATGCCCTCCAATTAAATATTTTGAATAATCAATCTCAAATAAATGATCAAGTGTTTTATCTACCATTTCATAATGTTGCTGAACTGCAGCTTCACCCTGCTTCCAGTAATTCTCAAATACAGTTTCTTTTATTTTGGCAACAACATCGTTTGTTTGCAATACATTACTGGTTGTAAAGAAACAGGTTTGCATAATACTGCTGACCTGATTTTCCATTCCGGTTGTTTTTGCCACTGCATCGGCATTAATAACATAAAATTTTAATTTTTTATGTACTACTGTATCCTGAATCTTCTTTGGTAACATTTTCCAAACTTCATCTTTTTCATAAGGTGCATTTAACAGAAAAACAGCTCCTTCTTCAGCATCTTTTAAAACATCATATTCATTAAGTAACTGAAACTGATTACAACCAATGAAGTTTGCTGAATGAATAAGATAGTTTGAATAAACTGGCTTTTTACTGAAACGTAGATGTGAAACAATGAATGTTTCTGCATCTTTAGTTTCACTTACAAAATAACCCTGTACATGCTCATCTGTTTTTTCACTGATGATCTTCATGGAATTTTTAATTGCATTGAAGCTTCCATCAGTACTTGTTCCAAAAAACAAAGCATGTATTAAATGATGCCTTTCAGTTGAAAAATGTTTTTCATAACTCAAAATGGCATGTGTTGCATCTTCATCAATTCCAACTGAAAAATGGTTTTTTGGCTTATCTTTTTTCATTTCTTTAAACACAGCCTTTGCCATTGCCGGTGTAAATTCTTTTGATAATAAACCATATCTGCCGGCCATAATATGTGCATGATGATTTTCCTGTGCTTCGTTAAATGCATTCACCACGTTCATATATAAAGGATCTCCAATTCCGTTTGGCTCTTTGCTTCTGTCAAGTACAGCTATGCTTACAACCGATTTAGGTATGGCATTAATAAAGGACTGTATATCCAACGGGCGGAATAAACGAACAACCAGCATACCCACATGTTTATGATACTCATTATTCATATAATCAACAGCCTCTCTTACAGCACCTGCACCAGAACCCATGATAATAATAAGCCTGTCGGGGTGTGCATGTCCATAATATTCATACAAATGATATCTTCTTCCGGTTAAAGTAAAAAACTCATCCATAGCATCCTGTACTATATGCGGAACATTCTGGAAATAAGAATTGGCATCTTCAGTATAAGAAGTTGATAAGTCAACTTCTTCATTACCGGCACTCATTGATTTTTTTTGATTAAGCACTTTGTTCCGGTATAAATGAATGGCTTCCATATCAACCATTTTCTCAATGGTTTCATCAGGAATTAATTCTACTTCATTAAGTTCATGAGCTGTACGAAAGCCATCAAAAATATTCAGAAAAGGTACTTTGGCTTTTAATGTTGATGCCTGTGCAATCAATGCCATATCCATTACTTCCTGGGGAGTATTACCAAACAGCATAGCAAATCCGGTTGAACGAACAGCCATAACATCACTGTGATCACCAGAGTCTGCTGGGTGACTTGCAAGGCTATTTGAAGCCACATGGTAAACTGTTGGAGTTAAATCAGCTGCCATTTTATACATCTCAGGAATTTTTAACAACAACCCTCTTGATGCAGTAAATGATGTTGCAATAGAACCAGGTTCAGGTTCCTTTTCAATGATTTCGGGAACCGTTCCAAAAACATTTTTCATTCCTTTTTCTTTCCATTCACTTACCCAATCTTTCAGGTTGGAAGTTGACGTAACTGTATCAATTGCAATAACTTCATTGCACTTATAGGCAATGTATGCAGCAGCTTCATTGCCATCCATGATTTCAATAGATGGCATTTTATCAAAGTTTTTAATTGTGTCCACGTTGATTGTTTTAGAAGGAGCTAAATTACCAGAACTCCTATAAGCCGTGAATGATGAGAATCAGCAAAAAAACTAATTGCTGTGAGCAAACGAAAAAAATGGGGTATTGTTTAATTTTCATTTTTATGATAGTTCGTTACCTGTTTGAAGATCTGGTTATTGGGTAATTCTTGAAAAATTTGATATTACAGAATCTTTAATTCTGTGATCGTTTTAATTGCTTTGTGATAGATTTGATATATTCCACTTTTAATCAAAACAGAATACCAACATGTTTAATTTGATTCAAAAACGCTGTGAAGCAATGGTGAAAAATTTTAATGAAATTCCAGCAGAACGAAAGGAAATTCTAGAAAATATTTCAACCTATATAAAAGGTAAGACTGCAAACAAAGAAACGGTGAACCTTGTGTATGTGTGCACACATAATTCACGCAGGAGTCATTTAGGACAAGTTTGGGCTGCAACTGCAGCGAATTATTATGGAGTGAAAAATATAAAAACATTTTCTGGTGGTACAGAAGCCACTGCGTTTAATCCTAATGCAATTAAAGCATTGGTATCGGCAGGTTTTGATGTAAAGAAAATAAGTGAAAGCAATAATCCGGTTTACGAAGTTTACTTTGCAGAAGATGAGTGTACAACCTGTTTTTCCAAAGTATATAATGATAATAAAAATCCTTTGCAGAATTTTGCAGCTATTATGACCTGTTCTGATGCGGAAGAAAATTGTCCGTTTATTCCCGGCTGTGATCTAAGAATAGGTACTACATATAACGATCCCAAAGCTTTTGATAACACTGTTCTGCAGGATGAAAAATATACTGAGCGCAGCAACCAGATAGCTATGGAATGTTTATACGTTTTTTCAAAACTTACAATCAACTAAATTCAACTAATGAGTGCAAATAATTGTGCGCCTGCACATGAGCGTAAAAAATTAAGTTTCTTAGACCGTTACCTTACTTTATGGATTTTTCTTGCAATGGCCATAGGTGTAGCGGTTGGGTATTTTATTCCTTCATCATCAAAACTTATCAATTCATTCTCATCTGGCACAACCAATATTCCGTTAGCCATTGGTTTAATTCTGATGATGTATCCTCCTTTAGCAAAAGTGCGTTATGAAAAAATGGGTGAAGTGTTTACCAATGTAAAAGTGTTGAGTGCTTCGTTGCTGTTGAACTGGGTGATTGGACCCATCCTCATGTTTGTATTAGCCATTACTTTACTCAGAGATTATCCTGAATATATGATTGGGGTTATTTTAATTGGCCTTGCCCGTTGTATTGCGATGGTGGTTGTATGGAATGAATTAGCAGAGGGCAACCGTGAATATGCAGCTGGACTTGTTGCACTAAACAGCATCTTCCAGGTTTTATTTTTCAGTATATATGCGTATGTATTTATCACCGTATTGCCGCCCATTTTTGGATTGAAAGGATTAGCCGTTGATATAACCATTGCTGAAATTGCAAAAAGCGTTGGTATTTATTTGGGTATTCCGTTTGCCGCTGGTGTAATCAGTCGGTATACATTAATTAATTTGAAGGGTGAAGAATGGTTTCAGAATAAATATGTTCCCTTTATTTCTCCCATTACCTTAATAGCATTATTATTTACCATCGTTATTATGTTTAGTTTAAAAGGCGAGTTGATTGTTCAGATACCGCTTGATGTATTGCGTATTGCTCTTCCGCTAGTGATCTATTTTGTAATCATGTTTGTGGTGAGTTTTTTTATAGGCAAATCATTTGGCGCCGATTATTCAAGAGCAACATCTGTTGCCTTTACTGCAACAGGAAATAATTTTGAACTGGCAATAGCTGTTGCTATTGGCGTTTTTGGCATTAACAGTGGTGAAGCATTTGCCGGAGTGATTGGCCCATTGGTTGAAGTGCCGGCATTGATTGCATTGGTAAATCTGGCATTCTGGTTCAGAAAGAAATATTATACTGTGGGAGAAGACGTGTAAAATCAGAATTGATTTGTGTGAAATTTTTAAATGACATTTTGTTGGACAGCAACCAACAATGGCGAAGTTGAGATTTAATTTTTGATTAATTTGTTACAAGCGCCCATACGCCAACGGCAATTAAAGCACCAATAATGGGCCCAACAACAGGAACCCAGCTATAACTCCAGTCACTGTCTCTTTTGTTTTTTATTGGCAATATAAAAT
>DAIOWB010000132.1:0-1483 GCA_036758725.1 Lacibacter sp. | reverse complement strand
ACCCAGCTATAACTCCAGTCACTGTCTCTTTTGTTTTTTATTGGCAATATAAAATGCATCATACGTGGACCCAAATCCCTTGCAGGGTTAATAGCATAGCCGGTTGGCCCACCCAAACTCAAACCAATTCCTAATACCAGCAAAGCAACTGGCAATGCATCCAATGCACCTAAACTGTTTTGTGGTGCAGCAATAAATAAAACGCCCAGCATTAAAATAAATGTGCCAATAATTTCAGTAAGTACATTAAAGAAAGAATTTTTAATAGCAGGGCCTGTACAAAAGATTGCCAGCATGGCATCAGCATCATTTGTTTCATCAAAATGTTTTTTGTAAGCCAGCCACATTAATAAAGAACCAGTCATGGCTCCCAGCAATTGTGCAAGAATATATAAAGGAACATTGGCCCAATCAAATTTTCCAACGGCTGCTAAAGCAATGGTAATGGCAGGATTTAAATGAGCACCACTTACAGCGGCACTACTGTACACACCCACAAAAACACCAATAGCCCATCCAAATGTGATAACGATCAATCCTCCGTTATTTCCTTTTGTTTTTGCAAGTAATACGTTGGCAACAACAGCATTACCAAAAAGAAGAATGAACATAGTACCAATGAATTCAGCGATGAATGGAGACATGGTTTTGTGGTTTATAGTTTGTGGTTTGTAGTTTGTAGTTGAGTTTACTTCGTACTTCTCACTTTTTACTTCTCCTTCAACACATACCCTTCTGCAATTTTATAAAAATCTTTCAGCTGTTGTTCTTTCCATGCTTCATCTTTATTTAATTCTTTCATCATGATATTTGCAACCAGTGGAGCTGCTTCAATGGCTGCTTTTGCATCTAAGAATAAGGCCCTTGTTCTGCGGGCAAGTACATCTTCTACAGTCATGGCCATTTCATTTCCAACAGCCCAAACTACTTCGGCAATAGTATAATGTAAATCTGGATGAATGAGTTGAGAAAATCCCTGGTGCTGTAAAAAACGGATTGCAGCTGCATCACTTCCATAATAATGCAACGGATCATCATAATCTACTTTCTTCATCCAGCCATGCAACTTCATGGTTTCTGTCTGGCAACGGGTATAAGCAAGACCTCCTTCATAATGGCTCTTTAAAATTAATTCCTGTGCCATTTTACGATAGGTTGTCCATTTACCACCGCTGATATTAATCATTCCACCTTTTGAAACCCAGATGGTATGATCACGGGGAAGCACAGCCGTTTTAGTTTTACCCGGAATTTTCACCAATGGCCTTAATCCGGCAAATACACTTTTTACATCGCTTCTTAACAACCCGGTATGCACATAACGGTTAAAATGATTTATTACAAATTCAACTTCTTCATCCAACGCAACCGGTTCAACTGAAGCTGTATCTATACTGGTATCTGTAGTGCCAATAATTACTTTATCATGAAAAGGAACGGCAAATAATACCCGGCCATCATCGGTACGGGGTATAAACAATGC
>DAIOWB010000131.1:0-7562 GCA_036758725.1 Lacibacter sp. | reverse complement strand
CTGGATGTTGAACAATTTACTGCACCGGTGTTCAGGAATTTTGAATTGATAAGCGGGCCAAATCAAACAAATGGATGGACCTGGGTAAATGGTGCCCTTTCTGAATATGTTAGTTATTCTTTTTTACTTCGACCTAAAATAAAAGGGAGATTACCTATTGCATCGGCCATTATCAAAATAAAAGGGAAAGTATTTACTTCAAGTCCACTGGTCATTCAAGTTTCTAATACATCAGCTGCAAGTACAAATACAACTGATGAAGAACAGCCCGACTACTATCTCTTACCGGGCCAAAGTGTGAAAGAAAAAATTGCAAAGAATTTAATTTTAAAAGCAACCATTAATAAGCAAACCTGTTATGTTGGAGAACCTGTATTAGCTACGTTTAAATTATATACAAGACTTGAAAGTCAGTCAAAAGTTATAAAGCGTCCTTCCCTTAACGGATTTTCTGTTATTGATCTTGAAGAGCCAGAAGCAGGAAACTTTTCAAAAGAGATGCTGAATGGCAGGTTGTATAATTGTTATCTCATACGAAAAGTACAATTGTTCCCATTGCAGAGCGGTGTTCTTCAAATTGAACCGGTTGAAGTAGAGAATGTGGTAAGGTTTATTAAAGTCGCAAAAAGAAACAACAAGGAAACATCAACCTGGATGGATGCCATGATGGAAAAAATGAAAGAGGCTGATGCCGGAAATGATATTCTTGAAGAACGGTTTATTTTAAAAAGTGATGAATTAAAAGTGAATGTAAAAGAGCTGCCGGAAAAAAATAAACCAGAGTCGTTTACGGGTGCTGTTGGAAATTTTACAATGGAGGCCAGCTTACAGCATAATGAAATAGCATTAAATGATAATGCTGTTCTTCATATAGTAATTAAAGGGAATGGGAATATACCAATGCTTACGGCCCCAACTATTAACTGGCCAGCTGGTGTTGATTCATTTGAAGCTAAAATGAATGAAGTGATTGATAAATCATCAACACCAATCAGCGGAAGCAAAACTTTTGATTTTCCTTTTGCAGCCACAGACACCGGATTGATTCAAATACCGGCAATCAGTTTTTCTTTTTTTAATGATACACAATCGGGGTATAAAACAATAACAACTGAACCATTACTATTAAAAGTAAACAAAACAGAAAAAAGAAAACCACTGGTATACATGAATCAAAAGCCTGAAGAATCAAACAGCGATCTTGCAGATTGGGTTTGGATTCCTGGTATTGCCAGCTTATTATTACTTGCAGTTGGTTTTATTTTTATAATTAAAAGAAAAAAAGTAAATAAAAAAACCGAATTAGTCCATTCAGTTAATACTGCAGAAGAACAGATACCTCAAAGAAGTATTGCACAATACCTGCATCCTGCTGTTGCATTTCAGGATGGAGTGCATCAAAAACAATTTTACACTTTGTTGATGAATGGTATGCAGCAATTCTTTACCGACAGAATGCAACTGAATACTATCAGTGCAGGCCATGCAAACATTATAGAAGCTTTAAAACAAAAACAATATGCTGATCTGGCAACAAAGTATCAGCAAATTGTAAGCGAATGTGAAATGATTATTTTCAGTGGAGCTGATATGAATGATTCAAAAGATCAGTTGTTGCGGAATGCAATTGAACTGATGACTGAAGCCGATCGCAGATTTTCAATCTGATTAACCGGCTATTGAAACCCCAATTAGTTTGCCTATGCCAAATGTAATAGCGGCAGCAGCTAATCCAAACACAACTTGTCTTAAGCCGGAGAACCATACATTTCTTCCCGTAAATAATGTAATGGCAGAACCAATGAGAAATAAACCTACTGCACTTCCTGCTACACTAACAATAATTGCAGGAGCCCCTTTCATAAACATAAATGGTATTACAGGAATAACGGCACCAATAGCAAATAAGATGAAAGAATAAATAGCAGCTTCTGCTGCAGAACCTTTTAATTCTTCGGCATTAATGCCCAGTTCTTCTTTTACCAAAAAGTCATGTGCACCTGTTTTATCTTTCATTAAATCTAATGCCATTTGGTGCGATTGTGTTTCATCAATTCCTTTTGCCATATAAATCAAAGCTATTTCTTTCAGTTCACCTTCAGGATTTGTTTCCAGTTCATCCATTTCCAGTTGCATTTGATTTTCATACAACTCCTGCGAACTTTTTACTGAAATCCATTCACCTAATGACATAGAAAGTGCTCCTGCTAAAAGTCCTGCCAGCCCGGCAAGTAATACGCCTTGTTGCCCGGCAGTTGCACCTGCAATACCCATAACTAAACTAAAGTTTGAAACCAATCCATCATTACCTCCTAAAACTGCAGCACGAATGGCATTGCCACCAACTGAACGATGCTTTTTTTCAAATCTTGAAAGATTCTTACCTGACACATTTTCTTCTTTTTCCAATAGTGAACGAAGAATTTTTACATGCGTTGTTTCTGTACCGATGATTTGTACCTTATTTTTCTTTTTGGTTTGAATAACAGCATTTGCAATACTTTTCTCTGTATCCATTAATACCCCCAGCACATAATCGTAACCAAACACTTTGCCAATAAAGTTTAATGTATTTGCACGCCAGGAAGGTTTTGGTAATTGATTGGGAGCTATATTTTCTTTTGCAGCAAAGGCAAGAGCATGGCTGTTTTCAATTTCACTCATTTGCCTGAACACATTGGCAATTGTTGGATCCTCTTCGTGACTGGCAAGTTTTCCGTAAAGAAAAGAAGCGTCAATTTCGGTTTGAACGTTTTTGAGATTCATGATTGCATTTTATAAGAATACAAATTAGAGAATCCCGAATCGATTTAGACTGACAATGGTTTCATACTTTAATGATTTTAAAAAGTTATTTTACTTCTTCTCTAACTGCTACTGCAATCTTTGAATCAGCAGTGCCATAATACAAAAACCATTTGTTTTTAAAATAAACCAGTCCTTCTACAAAACAAACTTCATTTACTTCCCCTACTTTTTCATAGTCTTTATCAGGTTGAATAAAATTGGTTTTTGTTCTGTCGATCAGTTTGTATGGATTATTCTTGTCAAACAATGCCTGGCCGGCACTGTATGTAAACTTTGGCATACTTGTATCATTGAAGTTAGCTGCATTGCTTCCATTATAAATTAAAAGAATGCCATCGTTCTGTAATAATGCATACGGCCCCGGTTCTACCAATCTGCTGTCGAAATAGCCCATGCGTGGATGCAGCACAGCAATCATTTTTTTGCTTTCTTCATTTTCAGCAACTGTCCAGTGAATCAAATCATCTGAGGTGGCAATAAACAGATCTGTATCACCAAAATACATCCAGTACTTTCCATTGATTTTTGTGGCGATGATTTTCTCGTTTATTTGTTTGGCAACAATAGCTCCCGATTTTGACCAGGTATCTTTATATTTTTTATCGCTTAATAAAAGACCATGTTTGATCCAGTTTTTTAAATCTTTTGATGTTGCCAGGCACAACCTTGCCGTTTTACCATCATAAGAAGTGTAAGTGAGAACATAAGTGCCTTCTTCACTTTCAACAATGCGTGGATCTTCCACACCACCTTTCCATTCATATTGTTTCATGTTGTCATTTGCAGGAAAGAAAACCGGTTCGGGCATTTTGGTAAAATGTAAACCATCATCACTTACTGCCAAACCAAGACGTGAAGTCATTGCATGATCCTGTGCACGGTAGAGCAAATACACTTTACCATCTTTTACTACTGCTGAAGGGTTTAATACATTTCGTTCTTCCCAGTTCACCGTTTGTTTACTAATGGGGCAATTGAAATGCTGAGTAGAATCGGGTTGAAGGATGGGGTTGAGGCTATCTACTTTTACAAAGTTGAGCAGAGCCCAGTTATTTTTAGTGGAAGTGGAAGTATCCTGATTTGTGGTTTGCTGTCTGCAACTTATGATAAGAATGAGTGAAAGAAGAAGATAGAGTTGTTTCATGATGTGCTTACTCTTGTTGGAGTAAGGTAAGGAAATCGTTTTAGATTGAAGGATGAAGAAGATAGGTATTGTCAAAATTCAAAATCACAATATTAATTATTCTCCCTCCACAAACCGGTACCCCACACCTCTTGCTGAATGGAAATATTGTGGATTACGGCTATCTTCTTCAAAATATTTACGGAAGTTGAGAATAAAATTATCAATTGTTCGTGTGGTAGGATATACATTATAACCCCAAACAACCTGTAATATTTTTTCACGGGTTACCACTTCGTTTTTGTTTTCAATGAGCAGTTGTAACAACATGCTTTCTTTTTTGCTCAACTGTATTTTTTCGCCTTCATAGTTAATGGCTTCCTGTGCTTTAAAATCAATGCTGTTTTTGCCAAATTTATATGTTTCGCCAACAGAATCTTTATCAAGCAGTTTTTTATTCTTTTCAATTAACTTTTCTACACGTAACAATAACTCTTCAAGATTAAATGGTTTGGTAAGGTAATCATCAGCTCCTTTTTTCAAACCTAATACCCTGTCGCCCGATGTATTTTTGGCACTCAGCATAAGAATCGGCACATCGTTTTTACGTATGCGTATAATTTCAGTTGCACTGATGCCATCCATTTCAGGCATCATTACATCCATAATAATCAGATCAAAATATTCATTCTCCACTGCTTTTAATGCTGCAACTCCGTCATTGGCTGTAGTAACTTCATAACCTTCCAGTTCCAGGTTTAACTTCAACGCATCCATTAAATGCTCCTCATCTTCTACCAGTAAAATAGATGGTTTATTACTAACTGCCATGTTTATTGTATTTAAAACTGTATTACAAAAATACTTCCACCGGGAGTATTGTTCATCACAAATATGTCACCATTATGGTCTTCAATTATCTTCTTAGTGAGGTATAAACCAAGTCCTGTTCCTTTTGCTTTCCTTGTATTTTCATTACCACTGCGGTAAAATTTTTCAAAAATCTTTTTCTTCTCTTCATCTGCAACACCGCTTCCCTGGTCACTTACTTTAATCTGAATAGTATCGTCATCATCCATCAAATCAACATAAACCGGACTGTCTTTAGGTGCATACTTTAAGGCATTATCAATTAAGTTACTTAGTGCAATCTGGATGAGCAATTCATCACCTTCAATAAATAAATCTTTATCTGTACTGGATTCAATATAGCGTTGAGGGAATCTGTTTTTATAATCACTTACTACTGTTTCTACAAGGTCGGCCAGATTAATCTTTTCATTTTCACGTTGAAACGTTTTTTCTTCCATTTGCGAAGCCAGCAGAATGTTATTGGTTAAAATATTTAACCGGTTGGTTTCGGAAAGAGCACTGAGCAAAAGCTTTTGTTGTTGTACATCATCCAGTTTACGCCGTAGAAGTGTTTCAAGACTTAATCTTGTTGTTGCGATGGGTGTTTTTAATTCATGGGTAATGGCCATCATAAAATTTTGCTGCAGGTTCGATACTTCAATTTGTTTGCGTATAGAACGGTAAACAAATGAAGCGCCAACTACAATTAAGGCAAGAAAGGTGAGGCCTTCACTGATAAATTTTGTTGTTTGCCTTTTTTTATATTCCAGTATTGCAGCTTTTTTCTTTGCAAATTGCAAATCAGTTTGCTGCAGTTCCTGTAATTTAAGTGTGCTCATTTCATTGTTCTGACGTTCCAGTGAAACAAACCACCAGATTAATGCGGCGAGGATATACACAAACAATATCCAGAACCAGAATGAAAAACTTCCAAAACGAAATGCTTTATTTGTGTAGGCCATTAGTTTACTTTTTCTATGCGTATGCCGGCGTTCATAATGTGTAAAAGGGGATTATCACGCATGGTTTGTTGCAAACGAATGGTATAATTTCCCTGTTTTGTAAATCTTATTGTTTCAAAGAGCGGTAATCGAACTTCCCAGATATCACTCATGCCTGTGCCAATCCACTCGCCATTTTGATTTTGAAGTGTAAATTCAAACCGCTCCTTTTGAATGTTGTTGTTACCGGGTTGTTGGGTTGATATATAAAGCCAGATGTTTTTGTAAGCATAAGCATCGGTATGACGCAGCGTAACAAAAACATTATAGGCCGAAACAGTATCAGTAATTGTAAAATTAATTTCGGGCTGAAAGTTGTATTCCCATTCATGCTTTGGAATTTGTACATTTTTTTCAAAAGTATCCATGGTTGTACAACTGCTGCAAAGTAAACCAAGCAGAAAAACAGGAAGCAGGAAATTTGGGTTTTTGAGAGTAATGATCAGTCTATTGAAATTTTTCAAACGAAATATTTTTACAAATGTAATGCTGAACTCAAAAAAAATCCAATAATGCGAAAGCTGGCAGAAAAATTAATAAGAATTCACTTCTTTATAAAATATTCAGGATTTGTTCTTTTGCCTTTTCCAGCTCATCTTTCATTAAAACAACCAGCTTTTGAATACTGGTATCGTAAGCTTTGGCACCGGTTGTGTTAATTTCCCTGCCAATTTCCTGTAAAACAAAACCCAGTTTTTTACCTTTTGAATAATCGTCTTCTTTTAAAATGCTGAGGAAATAATCACAATGGTTACGCAGCCTAACCTGTTCTTCGCTGATGTCGATCTTTTCGATGTAATAAATCATCTCCTGCTCAAGTCGGTTGGCATCATAGTTTTCTTTGCCCAGTTGTTCTTCCATCTTACGACGGAGTTCCTCTTTCATTTTATGCTGACGTATAGGTTCCAGTTCGCTGATTTTTTCCTGGTATGCCAGAATATTATTAATACGTTCAATTAAATCTACTTCCATTGCATCGCCTTCCAGCTTGCGGTGTTTATTAATAGCATTGATGGTTTTTTGAAGTATTTCTTTAAACTGGATCCATTGGTCATCACTGATAACTTCACTATTGGCAACCACAACATCGGGCAAACGGAGTAATGCGCCTAATACATATTCACTTACCTGTATATTCAGATCGGCTGCAATTTCTTTAAGTGGTTGAAAGTATGCCTTGGCCATTTCTTTGTTGATGGTAATGGCACCATTGCCACCATTTTGCTTTAATAGAATATTACATTCTATACTGCCACGCTGCAATTGTTCTGATAATAATTTTCTGATATCAAACTCAAAAGGTTTGAGCAGCGGAGTGAGTTTTAAGTTGAGCTCAAATTGTTTTCCGTTCAGTGATTTTATTTCAACCAGAAAAGTCTTGTCGCCTGCGGCTTCTTCTGTTCTGCCAAAGCCTGTCATTGATTTAAGCATAACTTAATTTTAAGCAAAGTAAAGAATTTAAAGTGTTTATCATGCGTAAGTGCAGTTTATTATTCCTGTTGGCATTTATCATCAACTTCATTGCTTAAGTATGAAAAACATTCTATCAGTATCTTTTGCAAAAAAATGATTGAGTGGATGAAAAGTTGTTAAGAAGAATGCAGGATACCTTTTCTTCATTCCATAATGATTGAACGCCGATTGTTTAAAATAAAAAATGGTTGCAAGTATTAAAAAAATAATTGAAATAAAGGCAAATTCTTTAAATGTAAAAAGCCCGGTAACGACCGAGCTTTTATGATGGATGGGTTAGTAAGTATCAGGAAATAAATTTCCCA
>DAIOWB010000130.1:0-7562 GCA_036758725.1 Lacibacter sp. | reverse complement strand
CATTAATAAGTTAACAACAAGCTAATTAATTGCTATTTTGAATGAAAACTACAGAAAATAACAAAGGATTAAATTCAGAGCAGGTTGTTATCAGTCGTACTGAAAATGGGAGTAATATACTTGAATTACAGGAAGACCGTGTGCTTTTCATTGTTTTGAAAGAAGTAGTTCTTGAACCCATGTTTATTATTTTGCTTGCAGCATGTATCATCTATTTTGCTGTAGGTCAGTACCAGGAAGGTATAATCATGTTAGTAGCCATTTTTATTGTGGCGGGCATTTCAATTTTTCAGGAATACAGAAGTAAAAATGCTGTAAAGGCTTTGAAAAACATTTCAGCTTCCAAAGCAAAAGTGTTTCGGAATGGCATAGTTACTCAGGTGCCAACAGAAGATATTGTAGTGGATGATTTAGTTGTTCTTGAAGAAGGTGAAGTTGTAGCTGCAGATGGCCTTATTATTAAAGCAAATGATTTTTCACTTAATGAATCCATTTTAACCGGTGAATCTTTTGCAGTATTAAAAACTGCCAATAATAATAATAGTGTTTATAAAGGAACATTAGTAACCAGTGGGAGTGCTACCATTATAGTAACAGCGGTAGGGCTAAAAACAATGTTTGGTAAAATAGGATTGTCGTTAAAAGAAATTGCTGTTGTTAAAACTCCTCTTCAAAATCAAATCCGTTCGTTTGTACATAATATGGTGTGGGTAGGTGCAGTTGCATTTTTAATTGTTGTTGGGTTTAATTATTATCATTCTGGAAATCTGATTCAATCTTTTCTTCATGGTTTAACATTAGCCATGAGTATACTTCCTGAAGAAATACCGGTAGCGTTCAGCACATTTCAGGCATTAGGTGCATTCAGGTTATTACGCAATCATATTATTGTAAAGCAACCACAATATGTTGAAACGTTAGGCAGTGCAACAGTTATTTGTGCTGATAAAACCGGCACTCTCACACAAAATAAAATGCATATTGAATTTGTATATGATTTTAAAACAAAATTATCAGTACCGGTAAACGGCAGTTCAGTTCTACCACAAGAACTCATTGAATATGCAATGTGGAGCAGTGAAATCAATCCATTTGACCCAATGGAAAAAGCCCTTCACAACTTGTATTTAAAAATTTGCGTAACAGATAAAAGATTAATTTTTAAACAAATTCATGAATATCCGATTGGTGGAAATCCCCCAATGATGACACATCTGTTTAAAAATGAAGCTGGCGAAATCATTATTGCAGCTAAGGGTGCTCCTGAAGCTATTTTAAGAAAAAGTAATTTATCCTTGAAAGAATTGAAACATGTAGAAGAGCAATCACTTTCATATGCCCGTTTAGGATACAGGGTATTGGGAATAGGAAAAGGAAAATGGTTTGAAAAAAAGTGGCCTGTTTCTCAGGAAGAATTTGAATTTGAATTTCTTGGATTAATAGCATTCCAGGACCCTCCAAAAGAAAACATCAGTCAAACAATACAAACATTTCATGATGCAGGTATAGCAGTTAAAATGATTACCGGTGATTATCCTGAAACGGCTTTAGCTATTGCCGGACAAATTCAATTAAATCATAACAGGGAAGTGCTTACCGGGAAAGAAGTATTACTTCTAACCAAAGCAGAGTTGCAACAAAAAGTAAAACAAGTAAATATTTTTGCCAGAATGTTTCCAGAAGCGAAGCTGAAAGTGATTGATGCTCTTAAAGAAAATGGAGAAATAGTTGCTATGACTGGTGATGGTGTAAATGACGGACCAGCTTTAAAAGCAGCACATATTGGTATAGCAATGGGAGAGAGAGGCAGTGAAGTTGCTAAGAGTGCAGCTTCACTCATACTTACTGATGATGATCTGGCACATATGACGGATGCTGTAGCACTGGGACGGAAAATTTATGATAACCTCAAAAAGGCAATTCAATATATTGTTTCAATTCACATACCTATTATTTTAATTGTTACACTTCCTTTATTACTAATGTGGAAATTCACAACTATTTTTTCACCTGTTCATGTAATTTTTTTAGAACTTATTATGGGCCCAACCTGTTCTATAATTTACGAGAATGAACCAATGGAAGCAGGAACCATGCAACGCCCTCCTCGTAAAATAGGCACTACTTTTCTATCGTTTAAACAGCTATCAATAAGTATTATTCAAGGGCTTATGATTACAGCTGGGTGTTTAGGTCTTGGTTATTATTATCTGCAACAGGGATTAGATGATACTATTATCCGTTCTGTTATTTTTATTACACTTCTGTTCAGTAATATCTTTCTTACATTGGTTAACAGGTCTTTTAATAATTCTGTGATCAAAACAATAGCTAATAAAAATAACCTGGTACCAATCATCATTGGAATTACTCTTTCTTTTATTGCTGCATTAATTTATGTGCCTTTTTTCAGAGATTTATTTTCCTTACATGCTTTAACTGTACAAACAATTGCCAGTTGTATTATTGTTGCAATGTTGAGTGTGTTGTGGATAGAAGGGTTTAAATTAATCAGACGAAGAGTGAAGCATTAAAAAAAAAGAGTTTAAAAAAACTCTTTTTTTATTAATGATCTATGAGAGAATTAGTTTAATTGAAAAGTATATTATTAAGCTTTTGGAGCCAATTTTACATTCACAGCATTTGCTCCTTTAGGACCCATTTCAACTTCAAATATAACTTTGCTGTTTTCTTGTATAGCTTCCAGCAATCCGTTCACATGTACAAAAACACTTTCTTGTGTTTCATGATCTTTTATAAAGCCAAAACCTTTTGTTTCATTGAAAAAAGTAACGGTACCTTTTCTTATCAGGTCAGCTGGATCAATATCCTTATGCTTCGGTACACCAATTTCAATATCTTCCAGTCTTACTTTTTTTATTTTACCCTGGTCAGGGGGAGTTGATGAAAGATTTCCATTTTCATCAATATACGCAAGCATGTCATCTAAATTTTTAGATTTAGGGCTTTCCTTCCTTTCTCTTTTCTTTTCTTCTTTCTCTTTTTTGTTTTGTTGCTTTTTCTTTTCTCTTTCTTTTTTATTCCACGTTTCCGCCATATATATAACTATTGTGTGATGAATGATGCTTTAAGTAAGAATGTAATTTTTGCTAATCTGTGCAGAAATAGGCGTAAATTATTTTGCCAGATTAACATAAAGGTAAAGTTTTTCTGTTTGCCGTAAATAACTTTGATCTAACATCCATCATTACAACACTTTAACGCAGTAAGTTTCAAATAATTCAATTTAAAACTGGATAGTTGTTGTTCTGAAAATGTATGGATAAATCAGCTGCTCTTCAAACAATAAGGAAATAAGGAGAAAAACTGTTATCTTCGTTTTTCTTAATGTTATTGCTCTCTCAGTTTGCGTAGCTTTTCTCCCCAAATTCTGTGATGTTCTAACGTAAGGCAGATAAAGTATCAATTACTTTTTGATTGATGGCCTTATCACATTTTTTAACTTAAATATTTATTAGTGTCATTTAACAATTTACAGCTCATTGAGCCTGTATTACAGGCTTTGAGCAAAGAAGGATATACCATTCCTACGCCCATTCAATTACAATCTATTCCTCCAATTTTACAAAAGAGAGACTTACTTGGCTGTGCTCAAACGGGAACAGGGAAAACAGCAGCTTTTACTATACCAGTTTTGCAATTAATGCATCAGCAGCAGGAACAGCAGCAAAAAAAACAACATCGCATACAAACGCTTATTCTTACCCCAACCCGTGAACTGGCTATCCAGATTGGAGAAAGTATAACAGCATATGGCAGATACCTCAATATTAAACACAAGGTAATTTTTGGTGGAGTACCACAGTATAGCCAGGTACAGGCAATCCGTAATGGGGTAGATATTATTGTAGCTACACCGGGCCGTTTGCTGGATCTTATGCAACAGCGGATTATTTCATTAGACCATATTCAATATTTTATTTTAGATGAAGCAGATCGTATGCTTGATATGGGTTTTGTGCAGGATGTAAAACGCATCATAGCAAAATTGCCTGCTAAAAGACAAACCTTGTTTTTCTCAGCTACTATGCCTGCTGAAATAAAACATCTGGCAGATATTTTATTAACCAATCCTGTAAAAGTAGAGGTTACACCATCTGCATCAACAGTAGAAATTATTCAACAATCGGTTTATTTTGTAGAGAGACAAAACAAGCAATCCCTTTTAATACAGTTGTTAAAGGATCAAACCATTGAAACTGTATTGGTTTTTACACAAATGAAACATGCTGCTGATAAGCTTGCTAAAAGTTTAAATCAGGCTGGTATACGCACAGAAGCAATTCATGGTAATAAATCACAAAATGCAAGGCAGGATGCTTTAGCAAATTTTAAAAACAGAAAAACACGTGTGTTAGTAGCAACAGATATTGCTGCTCGTGGAATTGATATTGATGATTTAACGCATGTGTTGAATTATGAATTGCCAAATATTCCTGAAACCTACGTTCATCGTATTGGAAGAACAGGAAGAGCAGGCGCCAGTGGTGTTGCCATTTCTTTTTGTGACTGGAGTGAAAAAACGTTTTTAACCGATATTCAAAAGCTCATAAAGAAAACGATCCCTGTTATAAAAGATCATGCTTTTGATAACGTTACCATGCATAACAGTGCTTTTGTAGCTGAGTCTTCATCTCAACCAAGTAATAATAACTTCAGGAATGCCGGCCGTGGAAAACGCTATGGAAAAGTTTTTTCACAACGTTAAACTGAAACAGGTATTTTTTAATAGCGGTAACAAACAGCATTGATGTTCATGCCTGCTCCAACTGATGCAAATAATATTACATCACCTGGTGAAATCTGGTGATGCTCTACTTGTTCTTTCAGAACCAGGTCATATAAAGTTGGAACAGTAGCAACAGAACTGTTGCCCAGCCAATGTATGCTCATGGGCATAATGTTTTCAGGTGCCTGGGCAATTCCATATAATTGAAACAGGCGTTTAATAATACCATCATCCATTTTTTCATTTGCCTGATGGATAAATACTTTTTTGAGCTGTTGAATTTCAATGCCGCTTTTATCAAGACAATCTTTCATAGCCGCAGGAACATGTTTCATAGCATATTCATAAACCTTGCGGCCTTTCATTTTAATATAGCGAACTGCAGGATCACTTCCCGGATAAAATGATGGGCCCATATTAATATAGCCTACTTCTTCCAACGAATGAGTTTGAACTGATGCATTAAGTATTCCAGAACCATGTTCGCCCGTTTCTTTAAATTCAAGAACGGCAGCTCCGGCACCATCACTAAAAATCATACTGTCACGGTCATACATATCTATTACTCTCGACAATGTTTCAGTGCCAATAACGAGTGCTTTTTTTGCAATGCCTGCTTTAAAAAAAGCATCTGCATGTATAACACCCTGAATCCAGCCCGGACAACCAAATAAAATATCATAGGCAATGCAATTTGGATTGCTTATACCAAGTTGATGTTTGATTAAGCATGCCAGTGATGGCACTGCATCCATTTGAATTGTATTTTTCAGAACGTTCCCAAAATTATGGGCAACAATAAGCTGATCAATTTCTTCGGGATTAATTCCACTGTCTTCTATGGCAGCTTTTGCAGCTATGGCACCTATATCGGCAGCAGTTAAGTTATCATTTGTATAACGGCGTTCTTCTATACCGGTAATTTGTTTAAATTTTTCTACAACTTCCTGCGAAGAGGTTGTTAGTGGCAGATGATTTTCTGAGTAGAAAGTATGCTTTGCAAAATCATTGTTTGATTGAATAACAGGAGGGATATAAGAACCTGTACCTGTAATAACTGAACGAAACATAAAAAATAGATTGGTTAAAAAAAAACTGCTGCCATTTGTTAATGGTCAGCAGATAAACTTTTTATACTATATAAATACTGGTAATTAATTTCATTCAAATAGATCAGATCAATTAAACAGTAGCAGCTGAAGTTTCATTTTCAGCGTTTGCATCACTCATTTCATCTGTTTCGGTTTCACTAACCGGTTCAGGAAGGGGAGTGTTATTTTTAATTGTCAGTTGAAAACTGTTGTTCATTGAAAACTCCAGGTTTAAACCGGCTATCAACCTTTTCATTGTCTCGTCTTCCTGTAAAACTTCCGCAAGTTCTTTTGCAAGAGGAGCTTGTTTAACGGCTGTATTAATGCGTCCTTTGTTTAATTGTAAATGGCTAAAACTGAATTTAATCTTTCTTCCACCTGCTGCCCTTTCAAAATCAGTATGGTTCATACTCAGCACTTGTTCTGCGCCGCCAGACCGTTTAATAAGAATAGCAATAACGGGTAAATATCTTTTCCAGGTTTGTGTGAACATATATTAATAATTTTTCAGTTCTTATCCCAAATGATGAAGTAATAAAAAACCGGTTTAATGCAGGAAATGGATTTTACTGTTTAATTATTTTCACTTAAGCGAGTAAATTCAGCACCATTATAAATACGTGCAAGGTTTGAATCTTTCGTTTTTTCCCATTCTTCAACCTTTGATTCAGATACAATACGCCAAAAGTTTTTTGATTTTAATTCTTCATAGTCATTTGTGCGTATAAAAACTCCTTTTACAGTATCTCTTTGTTTAAAATGAATGTTCACTTTAGCATTCTTCTTTGCTTTGTTTTCTATGAACTTTTCAATCATCTCATTCGTCATACGTAGTAATTATTTTATTAAAGAAAAGCGTAATTATAATTATGGTTTAATTACCACCTGCTGTTGCCTCTGGGCTTATCTTCACGTGGTCTTGCTTCAACAACCTTAACTGAACGCCCGTCTACAGAAGTTCCATTAAGTTCATCAATGGCACGTTTTGCCGATGCGTCATCTGGCATTTCAACAAACCCAAATCCACGGCTTTGATTTGAAATTTTGTCCATAATTACTTTGGCTGATGTAACATCGCCATAAGCAGCAAACAACTCTTTTAGGTCTGCATCCTGTACATTAAAACCTAAATTCGAAACATAAATGTTCATACTAATTAATGATTTTTGTAAAAAAACTTGAGCAGATTACTGGTGTAATAGAAAAAAGTAGTAAAATAAAGTTTATTCGCTTACAAAAGTTTAACCCAAATGATCAACGTAAAGGTACGTTTTATTTGCGAGGAGGAAGCTTTTTTCTTTTTTGAAACTTCGGAAACGAAGTAAATAAAGCTAAAGCTATTTGTATGAACTATAATCATTTACAATGGAACCTTTCGATTTTTTGAATAATATTTTTTATTAGAACATTGATTAATAAACTGTTAATTGCTGAAAAATGACAATTCAGAGGTGGTTAAGAACTCAGTGACCTTTTTATACTAAAATCTATTCTGAATAAATTAATTAAATGAAAGTATTCAAAAGCAAGAACGGCTTTATCTCTAAAGAATATTATTTTGAAATCATTTCTCTATTCAAAAACTCCATTTCCCCCTTAAATAAAACGCATTTCCCTGTGATTGATACCTGTTTGATTGTGTAGCAAAAAATGCTTGTGCAGTAAAATCCAAATCAAAATTTTGTGCAACGTTCCAGGCCCATGAGGGGAAGAGGATTAAT
>DAIOWB010000129.1:0-7574 GCA_036758725.1 Lacibacter sp. | reverse complement strand
TATCATTTTCATAAACGTAAAATTGCATTTCACAGGGCCAGTATGAAGTTTTATGAAAACTATCTGCAGCTGAAAAAAATTAAAGTCATCTATATAGATGCATTCAATGAATTGGCCGATGTAAGAAACCTGATTCCGTATTTGAAATCAATAAAGGTTCATTCATTTGAATATATTGATACAACAGATTATTGGTTGGAGCAGCGGATAAATAATGTTTCCAAATCCCACAACATAGAAATCATAAAAAAACCTACACCGCTGTTTTTAAATTCTTATGCCGATATAGCTGCCTATTTTTCAGATAAGAAAAGAATGTTTCAAACCGATTTTTATAAACATCAGCGGCTCAGCAGAAATATATTGTTGGAAAAAGATAAAAAACCTCTTGGAGGAAAATGGACCTTTGATGATGAAAATCGTTTGAAATATCCCAAAGGGGAAAAAGCACCAAAGACTAACTTTTTAAAACCGAACAACTTTTATGAAGAAGCCATTGCATATACACAAAAATATTTTCCCGACAACTATGGTGAACTGAATACTGATTTTATTTACCCAACCACTTATACCGAAAGTAAAAATTGGTTAAAAGATTTTTTCAAATACAGGTTTGCAGATTTTGGTGCATATGAAGATGCTCTTGTAACTAATGAAAATATTCTGCATCACAGTGTATTAACACCCATGTTGAACACCGGGCTATTGACAGCCCGATTTATTATTGATGAAGCATTGCAGTATGCCAGCAACAATGAAATTCCATTAAACTCAATTGAAGGTTTTATCAGGCAAATCATTGGTTGGAGAGAATTCATAAGAGCAGTTTATGAATTGAAGGGGAACGAAGAACGCACAAAAAATTACTGGGGGTTTAGTAAAAAAATACCCTCTTCTTTCTGGACCGGAACCACAGGAATTGAACCAATTGATAGTACCATTAAAAAAGTATTGGAAACAGGTTATTGTCATCATATAGAACGCTTAATGGTATTGGGTAACTTTATGTTGTTGTGTGAATTTGATCCCGATGAAGTGTATCGTTGGTTTATGGAATTGTTTATAGATGCGTATGACTGGGTGATGGTACCCAATGTGTATGGCATGAGCCAGTTTGCAGATGGTGGACTGATGGCAACCAAACCCTACATAAGCGGCAGTAACTATTTAATGAAAATGAGTGATTATAAAAAAGGAGATTGGCAAAATGTATGGGATGGATTATTCTGGAGATTTATGCATACGCACCGCACTTTCTTTTTGCAAAACCCCCGGTTAGGCATGTTGGTAAGAAGCTTTGATAAAATGCCCGAAAGCAAACAGAAAGCACATTTACAAAATGCTAAACAGTTTCTTAATTCATTATAGAACTTAAGATAATTGACAGTATATGTATCCCTATGTTTTCCAGACAGGAGATACGTTTGAACTCTAAATAATCGCCTCATCCCGATTTTGCCTTATAGACATATACATGCCATACATGATTTCCATATGCGGTGCTGTAAGTACTGCCAGGCTTAAAAAAATATAGCCGGCTACAGCATTTGCATTAATAAACATAAAACCAGTAAGACCAAATAATACAATACCAAAAATGGCTAAAAAACTATAGAGTAAAATTTGTTTTATAATTATTTTGTAAGAAACTGTATTTTTTTTCCTGAGAAAAATGACGATATTATTAAGAGATAACAGTGAATGCCATACAACAAAATAAAATGTAAAGCCAAGAAGCATTGGCAAATTAAACAGTATAAAAAGAACACATGCAAAACGAACTAAAAATTGGCCTGTATCGTTATTGTCAAGATGTTTGTTCATTAAAAAATAAATAAAAGCAGAGATAAAAAACAGGATTCCATTAGCAGAAAGAATATAATACCGGTTTTGACTAATCCAATTAATGACTGCCTGATTTTCCTTACCTGATTCAAACAACAGGTAGATGGGTTTAACATCATCAAAATGATGCAGTAGTATAACACTCAGTATTACCAACCCATATGAGATCACAAATATTTTTCCCGGCAGTGTATTGGTTTTAAATTGATGTAAATCTGTTTCACCAAAATGATAAGCAGCAAAAAAGATAAATAAGATATTACCGGCTACTGGAAATAAAAACAAAATACAAGCAAACAATACTAATCTGCCAAGGTAAACTATAAAGAATTTTTGTTTAGAAAAGACTTTTTCCGATAAACCGGCATTTCGTTCGGCAACCAATAAATCAGCGGCACCATGAGGAACTCCCAGCAATAAAATTCCAACAATGAAAATAATATATTGCGTATTTGGATTTATAGCTACAATGTAATGCTGAACTAAAAGTAGTATGAGCCCCAGCAACAAAAGTATAATCTTTTTCATGGCCATTTATTATCCGTAATTAATAAAAACTAAGGGTGTGATAAAATTTATCACACCCTTAAAGAAACAATTAGGCATTTTGCGTTATGCTCTTGTCTGATTGTGCTAAAACATAGATTACCAAACCAAATCCAATTTTATTAATAGCATCTCCAATGTTATATACAATATCCATTGAAAGACCCTCGAACACTCTCATTCCAAATAAACCACCCTCTGTACCAGCAATGTAACCTATTGGATAAATAGCCCATCCAACAAGTACAAACCAACCAAGAGACTTCACAGCTTTTTGAACTGCAGGTCCTGCGATATTCGCAAGTTTTGCAACTTCACCAAACCATATTAAATACACGATATAGAAATAAGCAATACCGCTGATTAAGCCCCAAATCCAGCTCTGTGTTTCATTACCATAAATAGCTTCACCAATATATCCTGTAACAAGCATTACAACAGAAGCAAATATTAATTGCCACAGTAAACCAATTTTTCCACCGGCTTTTTTTGTGATCAGATAAAACTCCAGACACATTAATGGTACTGTCAATATCCAGTCAACATAACGAAAAAATACTGGTGACTCTCCTGTTTCCAAATTGTAACCACGCATATAATAGTAATGCACAGCAGCAATAAAGGTGATGAGTCCGGAGACCAGCATTGATGTTCTCCATTTTTTGTCAACATTAGACATTTCAAAAAAGAAAAAAACGCAGGCAGCCATCATGGCCATTGTACCTACAAAAAATGTAAAAGCAACATAGTTGTTGTTTGCAATTGCATGAACTTGCAGAAGATTGTAGAACATTGTTAAATTGTTTTGTTTATTAAAATATTTTATTAAAAGCCAAATCTTAAACAAGAAGAGTGTTTAAGATTAGTGTTATAACATTAAACAAAGGGTTTTTCTAAATGTTCACATATTTAAAAAAAAATTACTTCAGGTTATAATTTGTTTTGTGAAGCTTAATTCATTTTTTTCTCAATCAATTTTAAACAATATTTATTGAGATATCCAAATAGATTTTACAAAAAAGAAACCGTTTTTATAGCATTTATTGGCCTCCGAAAAAAACCAGCATTTGCTTTGTATATATTAATTATACATTTTCCAACACTCTATTAATTACATACTAAAAGGATTTTAACATTTTTAATTCACCGGATATTTTATGCATTATTAAAATGAAATTCAAAACCAGTAGCAAACCTTCTTAACTAAACATTGACGCCGGGGGCAAGCAATAAACCAATACCTTAGCAACAATCAGACAAATCAATCAGAAAACAATTATTGAGAATCAACACTTGTGCAGAACAAGCTAAAAATATAATGTATGAAAATCTATGTAAAGAATATGGCTTGTGAAAGTTGCAAAGTTGTTGTTAAAGAGGCTTTAGAAGAACTTGATATTTCACCGGTAAAAGTAGAATTAGGTGAAATTGAAACGAAAGAAGATCTTTCAAATGATGAAAAAAAGGAATTGAATACCATTATTAATAAAGCGGGCTTAGAGTTGTTAGAAAAAAAGCAAGGTATATTAATAGAGAAAATAAGGAAAGTGATGGTAGATTACGTTTATAAATCAGACGAAAAACCAAATATCAAGTTTTCTGCTTTAATCAGCAAAGAATTAAATCTCAGTTATACTTACTTAGCTAATTTCTTTTCAGAAGTTGAGGCTACTACCATTGAGCAGTTTATCATTGCGTTAAAAATTGAACGGATAAAGGAATTAATTATTTTCGGAGAAGATACATTATCTCAAATTGCAGATAAACTGCACTACAGCAGTGTTGCACACTTATCAACTCAGTTCAAAAAAGTAACAGGTTTAACGCCTTCGCATTTTAAAGCATTGAAAGAAAAAAGAAGAATCACTATTCAGAATATTTAATCGCTTAACAACCGATATGCAAAAACAAGAGAGCGAACAACTTTTAAACTTATAAGCTGCAACAAAAAACACATCAGCATTTCGGTTTGTGAAGACATAAACTGAAGATCAGCCGCATGAACCGGGGTAATGGTAGTTTTTCAGAGATTTGCTGTTTGAATTTTAAATAACATGAAACCAGTTAAACCAGAAGCATCAACAGAACCATTATTAAACTATTTCAATAGGCTTATTCCTTTGAACAAAGAAGAAAAGGAATTAGTTAATGAAATGTTTCTGCCACGTTTGTTTCGAAAGCGGCAATATGTATTACAGGAAGGCGATGTGTGTACTCAAATTAATTTTGTTGTAAGAGGATGCCTGCGTTCTTATAAAATTGATGAAAAAGGGAATATTCATGTACTTCAGTTTGCTTCAGAAAATAACTGGATTAATGATTTGGGAAGTTTTCACAGTATAAAACCTTCGGCACTGAATATTGATGCACTGGAAGACACGGTTGTATTTCAAATAAGCCACGACAATCTCATTTCACTTTACAACCAGGCCCCGAAATTTGACCGCATCTTCAGGGTATTAATAGAAAACGGATTTGTACGCCTGCAGGAACGATTACTGCAAAACATCAGTTCCACAGCTGAAGAACGTTATCAATCATTTTTAGAACTTTATCCTCACTTAACTAATCGCCTTTCGCAGGTGCAGATAGCATCTTACCTTGGTATTACACCAGAGTTTTTAAGCCGTTTACGGAATGTAAGGAGTAAATCTTCAAAGCCTTCAAAGTCTTCAAAACCTTAATCTACATCAAGACTATTTCTTAAAGCATGTCATTGGCGCCCGCCTCTGTAATGAGTGAAATTTGCATTATCAAATTATTCATTCATTAAAAAAGAAATAGACATGACACAAAATTCAAAAATTGCAGTAATCGGTTTGGGAAATATCGGATCTGCCGTTGCTGCCAATTTAGTAAAAGGCAATCGTTCAGTAATTGTTGCCGACAGAACATTTGAAAAAGCAAATGAATTTGCTCAAAAATCAGGAACTCTTGCACAGCCTACATCCATTGATGCTGCTATTAAAGAAGCAGATATTCTTGTATTAGCAATTTGGTTCGATGCAATAAAAGAGTTGTTTAATACCTACTCAACAGAATTACAGGGAAAAATTATTGTTGACCCATCCAATCCTATCGCCCCGGATGAAAATGGAGGCTTCAAAAAAATGATTGATAAAGACCAATCTGCAGGTCAGATTCTTTCTTCTTTATTACCAAAAGATGCAAAGCTGGTAAAAGCATTAGGAACATTAGGTGTTGCTTCACTTACAAATGCAGCATTTCAAAATCCTGACAAAGCCGTGCTGTTTTATGCTACAGATGAGGTAAGCATCAATAAAGAAATCGAAGACTTAATTATTGACAGTGGTTTTGAACCTGTTCGTGTTGGCGGTATTAATCAATCAATAAGAATAGAAGTATTTGGCGATCTGCATGAATTTGGTGCATTGGGAAAAACAGTTACACTAAGTGAACTAAACCAGGTTGAAGAAACGGCATAACATTCATCAATTAAAAATTATAAAAAATGAAAATATTAGTAAACATTGCCTTGGGGTTAATCATCTCTATGGGCATTCTTCAAAGCTGTCAGTCATCAACTACAACACCAGAAAATTCAACTGATAATATTGATAGCCTGAAAAAGATTGCCTTGCAGTTGGTAGCTTCTAATGATACCATTGCCAGCCATCTTAAAACTTTTGATGAGCTTGACTTTGATGTATTCAGCAATCAAAAATGGGACAGTTTAAAGGAAAGTCATGCAGAAAATATAAAAGTATACTGGCCTGATGGTCATGTAACAGAAGGTATTACTATACATATTGAAGATTTAAAGAAACTTTTTGTGCATGCACCGGATACAAGAATCAAGGAGCATCCGATCAAGTTTGGTTCTGGTAATTATACTTTAGTTACCGGAGTATTTGAAGGTACGTTTACTCAACCTATGCCCATTGGAAATGGAAAATTCATTCAGCCAACCGGTAAAGCTTTTAAAATGCCAATGGCTACAGTGGGTATCTGGGAAAATGGTGTGATGGTTGAAGAACATTTGTTCTGGGATAATCAAACGTATGCAAAACAAATAGGATTGTAAATTAGTAATGCAGAGAAGTAATTTCAACTTCTCTGCACTTTATTTATAAAATTGTTCAATAACTAAAATCAGGAAATGAAGCTTATAATATTATCACTGCTTACATTATTGTGTTTCCAAACTTACAGCCAGCTACAAACGCCTAAGAGATTAAGACATTTTATGCAAGCAGGACCTTCACCTGTACATAAAACTCAATACGGCAATAATCACAAAGCTGGTTATTATGCAAATGCAGGTGATGCAAAGATCTACTATGAATTATATGGAAAAGGAAAACCCATTGTTATTCTGCACGGAGGCATTTTTGGTTCTACTTATGAGATGCACCAGTTTATCGACAGCCTGAAGAAAAAATTCCAGGTGATTGCTGTTTCTACACGTGGACATGGAAAATCAGAACTGGGAACCCAACACATCACTTATGAACAAAAAGCAAATGATATAATGTCAGTCATTAATGCTGTAACCAAAGACAGTGTAATTATTCTCGGCTTTAGTGATGGCGGTTATACTGGTTACAAATTAGCAAGTATGTATCCGGGCAAGGTTAAGAAACTGATTGCAATTGGAGCTACGGAACTGTCTCCCGGTGTTCGTAATTTTGGTTTTGATGCCAAGCAAGGGATTTCTCTGGATAGTGTTTACTGGAAACAGCAATTTAAACTGATGCCGGAACCACAGAGATTAAATGAAATGTTTACCCTGCTTGGAGCTATGTATAACCAGCTTACATTGGATAAAGATTTTTTTCAAACAATTCAATGCCCGGTTTTGGTCATGGCAGGGGACAAGGATCAATCCAACCCGCCACAGCGTGTAGTTTCAACAGCACAAATGATACCGCATAGCCAGGTAGGCATTATCCCCAACACTACACATACTGTTTTCCTGGAAAATTTTTCTGCTGTGTGGGCATGCATTGTTCCGTTTCTGAAACAATAACTTTGATAAAAATGGAATTATGAAAAATATTATTTCATCCTTCATATGTTGCTATTTGTTGATTGCAGGAAACCTGTATTCGCAATCAATCAGTCTTCACAAAAAAAACCTTGAAGCTGTGAATGTTTTAATGACAGCAGAAAAGCTGATGGGTAAAGATGTAATCAAAGTGGTTAAAGATTCAACGGTGAAT
>DAIOWB010000128.1:0-7635 GCA_036758725.1 Lacibacter sp. | reverse complement strand
ATGCTATTTATGATAATTGCAATTCACTTCACACCAATGCATATGATGAAGCGATTACCACACCTACTGAAGAAAGTGTAAGAAGAGCAATGGCTATTCAACTTATTATTAACAGGGAACTGGGAACAGCAAAGAATGAAAATCCCAACCAGGGTTCTTTTTTAACTGAAGAATTAACCGACCTGGTTGAAGAAGCTGTAATGAATGAATTTAACCGCATTACCGAACGTGGCGGAGTACTGGGTTCTATGGAAAGAATGTATCAACGAAATAAAATTCAGGAAGAGAGTTTGTATTACGAACATCAGAAACATACAGGTGAATTACCATTGATTGGTGTAAATACATTTTTAAGTAAAAACGGAAGTCCAACTATTTTACCACAAGAGGTTATACGCAGCACTACTGAAGAAAAAGAACAGCAAATCAATAATCTGCAGGCATTCTGGAAACGAAATGAAAGCAAGAGTGCTGATGCATTGAGTAAACTAAAAGAAGCAGCAGTACGCAATGAAAACATTTTTGCACAGCTGATGGAAACAGTAAAGTATTGTTCACTCGGGCAAATTACACATGCGTTATATGAAGTAGGTGGACAATACCGGAGAAATATGTAATTAAAAAACGGATTCAATCTGAATCCGTTTTTTTATAAAGTAAAAGAATACATTCTAATCTTCTGATTCTTTTACCACTTTCCCGTTTTTATCAATCAACATCATTTTACCATCTCTCATTACTCTTGCTTTGCCATCAATATAGAAATCAGCAAAGTTGAACTGATAACCTAAAACAATATTTCCTTTGTAATTTATGTAACCCCATAAACCTTTACTGTTTGCAACCGGGGCAAGTCCTTCAGAAAAACCACGGGCTCCTTCAAACTGGTAGGGAATTGCCAGGGAGAAATTATGATTTAAGTAACCATATAATGCGCCTTTTCTTACAACAGCCAAGCTATCACGAAAACATCCTGCATCATCATATTTCAATTCTTCAACTACTTTTCCTGTACTGTCAATATAACCCCATTTGTTTTCTAACCGAACAACTGCAATGCCTTCTCTGAAAGTCATTACTTCATCATAAATTAACGGAACAATTAATTCACCTTTTGTATTCACAAAACCAAATTTATTGGCCTTGCTCACTTTTGCAAGTCCGTATGCATAATCATCTACAAAATCATATTGTTTTGTCCATTGCTGCCCATAAGTAAGTGTAACAAATAAAAGCAGGAGCAGACTTAAATATTTTTTCATGACTCAAAGTTTAAATGAATGAAATAACCGGATAAAAGGTAGCCCGTTTCTGGTTTTAGAGTTATGATTTAGGGCAGGAACATCTATGATCAAAGGCAGTTAAAAGCAGTTCAAAAACAATGCTTACATTTCAGGTTCATTTTATTTCATATGAATTGGAAATACTTGTTCTTTTTAATGTCTTTACTTACTTCCTGTGCATCAAATCCTTACCGGGCAACGAACCGCAGTTACAAAAAGCAAACAAAAGAGTTTGCAAAACTGCTTCGACAGTATCCACTTAAAGATTCTGTAAGCATGTCATCATTTGTTGGCACAACCAATCTCAGCATGCGAAGGCCTAATTATGTCATCATCCATCATACAGCACAAAACAGTTGCGATCAGACACTTAAAACTTTTACACTCCCCAGAACGCAGGTGAGTGCTCATTATGTAATTTGTAAAGAAGGAAATGTGTATCATATGCTCAATGATTATTTACGGGCTCATCATGCAGGTGTAAGCAGGTGGGGAAACGCTACAGATATTAATTCAAGCAGTATTGGAATTGAATTGGATAATAATGGTTTTGAGCCTTTTGATGAAAGACAGTTAAACAGTTTGGTTTTGTTACTGGAACGATTAAAAAAATCATTCAATATTCCCGCTGCCAATTTTATAGGCCATGGCGATATTGCACCTACAAGGAAGAACGATCCAAACTGGCGGTTTCCATGGAAAACATTAAGTGAAAAAGGATTTGGTTTATGGTGGAACGATACAACCAATGTTACTGTACCTGTAAATTTTGATTATTTCACAGCTATACGTATTGTGGGTTATGATTTAAAAGATACAACAGCTGCCATCCTTGGTTTTAAACGTCATTTTTTAATGGATACAACAAAAGGAATGACACCTGAAGCAGCAAAGGTGCTTTACCAGCTGCAAAAAAAATATCTGTAAATTTACATTTCAATGTATATTTTCTGAATTATACATTTTGTTATACGATTGCTTCCAAAAACCAAGAATGAAAAAAAGTTACTTGCTTCAGTAGTGCTGAATAGAATTACTGAAAGTAAAAGTGAGTGACACAACAAGCGATGCCTTATGTACAATAGCTGGCATCAAAAAATAAAGTAAGAGTTTAAAGTATGACAGCAGAACATCAACGTCTTTCAGAAAACGCAGCAAAAGCAGTTCCATTGGAACGTTGGGGCCCTTACCTCAGTGAACGGCAGTGGGGAACTGTGAGGGAAGATTATGGCCCGTTTGGCGATGCCTGGGGTTATTTCCCTTTTGAACATGCACATTACCGTAGTTATTTATGGGGTGAAGATGGAATAGCAGGAATCTCTGATTATTTTCAAAATTTATGTTTTGGAATTTCCATGTGGAATGGAAAAGATGCTGTTCTTAAAGAGCGTTTGTTTGGCTTGGGAAACTACGATGGCAATCATGGTGAAGATGTAAAAGAGTTATACTACTACTTAGATAATGTGCCTTCGCATTACTACATGGAATATTTGTATAAATATCCGCAGCTTGCTTTTCCGTATAAAAAATTACAGGAAGAAAATAAAAAAAGAACACGTGATGAACCGGAATATGAAATTTTAGATACACCTGTTTTTAACAACAATCATTATTTTGATGTGCAGGTAACTTATGCCAAGCAACATGCAAATGATGTTTTCATTAAAATTGATGTAACAAACAGGTATCACCGTCGTGCAGAAATCACAATTTTACCAACCTTGTGGTTTTCGAATAAATGGAGCCAGAACGCCAATGAAATAAAACCGGTTATTGAATTTGTAAATCATCATTGCCTGCATGCATGGCATAACCGTTTAGGTGATTATTATTTTTATTTTTCTGAATCCAATGATTTGTGGTTTACAGAAAATGAAACCAATACTGAAAAGTTAAACGGTACTCCCAATGCATCCATTTTTGTAAAAGATGCTTTTCATGATGCGGTGATTCATTACAAGAACAAGAAAAAATTAAGAGAACGCAAAACAGGTACAAAAGCTTCTCCTGTGTATAATCTGCAGTTGAAGGGTGGCGAAACAAAAACCATTTATTGCCGTTTGGTTGATGGCTATAAAGAACATGCATTTCCTGAAGGATATCAAAACCTGTTTGCACAACGGAAAGCAGAAGCGGATGAATTTTATAATGCTGTCATTCCTTCATCTTTAACCGATGATCAGAAAAATATTTCACGGCAGGCCTATGCCGGTTTATTATGGAGCAAACAGTTTTATTCTTTAGATACAGAAAAATGGCTTGGTTCAACCGATGGCATTACACCGGTAAATGATGGAAAGAAATATGGACGTAACAGCGATTGGAAACATTTAAAAAATGCGGATGTTATTTGCATGCCCGATAAATGGGAATATCCCTGGTATGCTGCATGGGATCTGGCGTTTCAGTGTATATCCATGGCCGCCGTTGATCCGGTATTTGCCAAGCATCAGTTATTACTCATTATGAGGGAATGGTATATGAAACCCGATGGGCAATTACCAGCTTATGAATGGAATTTTAGTGATGTAAATCCACCGGTTCATGCCATGGCAGCATGGTGGGTATATAATATTGAAAAGAAAAGAACAGGAAAGGGTGATGTACAGTTTCTGAAAAAAATATTTCAAAAGCTCATTGTGAATTTCACCTGGTGGATAAACAGAAAAGATGATAATGGAAATAATTTATTCCAGGGAGGATTTTTGGGTTTAGATAATATAGGTGTTTTTAACCGCAGCCATCATATACCGGGCAATATGCAACTGGAACAGGCCGATGGAACTTCCTGGATGGGTATGTATGCGTTAAACATGATGGATATTGCTGTTGAAATTGCCATGCATGATGATGCGTTTGAAGATACGGCCACTCGTTTCTTTGAACATTTTGTATTAATTGCTGAAGCATTAAATGGCCATCATCTGTGGAACGAAGAAGATAAATTTTATTATGATGTGTTGTGTTTGCATGATGGTACCACCTTGCCATTACGGATTAAATCGGCAGTTGGGCTTACCAGTTTGTTTGCAGTTTCAACCATTCATAAAAATGCATTAGCCCGTTTACGTGATTTTAAAAAACGGATTTCCTGGTTTGAAAATTACCGCAAGGCCAACAACCGTTTCTGGCCCAATGAAGAAAAAAGTGATAGTGAAGAAATTTTATTATCACTGGTACCCAGGGAAAAACTGATTGCTATCCTCAGCCGGTTACTGGATAAAAATGAATTTTTATCAGATGGAGGAATACGAGCCATGTCAAAAGATCATAAAGAAAATCCATACACTGTTGAACTTGAAGGACAAACTTATTCCATACAGTATGATCCCGGCGATTCTACATCAGATATGTTTGGCGGTAACAGTAACTGGCGTGGCCCTGTGTGGATGCCGTTGAATTTTTTAATCATCCAATCCATTAAACGCTTTGGAGAATTTTATGGTGATAGTTTAATGATTGAATATCCGAAAGGATCGGGCACACAGCTCAACCTAAAACAAATTGCAGAAAAATTATCAGAACGTATACTCACCTTGTTCAGCAAAGATGAAACAGGCGAGCGTAAAAGCTTTGAACAATACAATTGGTTTTATAAACAACCGGGTAATGAACACCTGTTACTATTCTATGAATACTTTCACGGAGATAGTGGAAAAGGGCTAGGGGCCAATCATCAAACAGGATGGACAGCATTGATTGCCCATTTATTGCATGATGTTGTAAACTGATGGCGTATTAAAAAAATATTACTTGCTGTTTTTATAAATCATTCCATCTTTCATTACCCATTTTACATCAAATAGCACTTTTATATTGGATAAGGGATTTTCTTTTACAGCAATAATATCGGCAAAAGCACCGGGAATAATTTCTCCTATTAACCCTGTTTGATCCAGTAATTCTGAAGCATGAATGGTTGCTGTTTGTATTGCCTGCAATGGCGACATGCCATATTGAACAAAGTATTCAAAATCTTTTGCCTGTGGTTCTTTCCAATCATAACCACCAATATCAGTACCATAAGCGATTTTTACACCATAGCTCATGGCTTTTTTAAAAACATCCGGCTCTGATTGTGAAAAGTATTTGTTGATAGGACTACCAGCCCTGGCTCTTCCTTCGGCTACATAATCATTCACATAAATTGTGGGGCACCAGAATACATTCTTCTTTACCATTAACTGCATACATTCTTCATTCATGCCAAAGCCATGCTCAATACTTGAAGCGCCTGCATTGATGGAATAGATAATACCATCAGGTGTAACTGCATGTGCTGCCAACTTCTTTCTGCTTTTGAGTGTTTCATCTGCAATGGCTTCAATTTCTTCTTTGGTAAAATTTGGAATGCTTTTATAACCACCGTTGGGCAAACGAACATAACCACGATCGGCATAAATTTTTATCCAATCGGCACCATACGCAATTTGTGTACGAACGGCTTTGCGGCCTTCATCTGCGCCGGTAATTTCCTGTAAGCCTTTGGGCAACTTCAATTCCCATGCATAATCTTTTTCAGCAATTAAATAGTGCCCGGTTGTATTAATTGCCAAAGTTGAAACAAACATCCGTGGACCGGGAATGATGTTTTTGTTGATTGCTTTTTTTAAATCTACATCAGCATAACCGGCACCTTCTGTTCCTAAATCACGGATAGTAGTAAACCCATTCATCAATGATTGATAACAGCTTTGTGATGCACGTAAGGTGCGGTAAGGAATGGATTCTTTTAATACCTGTACATCATAATCTTCAGTGGTAATATCGCCCTGCAACAAAACATGTGTATGGCAATCAATGAGTCCCGGCATTACAAAATAGTTACTGAGATCAATGACTGAATCTGTTTTTTGTTTAAACAGATTTGCATCTGTTACTGATTCTATTTTGTTGCCTCTTACAAGAAGAACCTGGTTGATCAGTAACTTACCACTTCGTACATCAAGCAATTTACCACAGCGTATAGCTATTGTTTTTTGTTGTGTAAAAGCAAAAGTGAAACTAACCAGGAGTACAATGACTGAAACAACTTTTCTCATGCTGTGGTTTTTAATGCAATGAATTTACAATTTCAGGTTCAACTTAAAGGAGAATGTTTTGCAACTATTTTAATCGAGAGAAGGAACAGATTCTGCAGGTAATGCTTCAATCACTTTTGCATCATCCTGTTTTCTTGTGCGGATGGTATTCACCGGCCAGGCTTCTAATTTGTTTGAAGGAATTTCATACGATAAGATTTCTCTCATTTCATCTTCAGATAAATCCTCTTTCAGCCATTGCAAGGCCAGTTTTTTTGTAAGGATTAAGGGCATACGTTCACTGTTGCCGCCATCGTTATGAATTTTTGCCATCAACTCATTGGCATCTCTTGTTATTACAGAAAAGGTTCCTATAAGTTCTCCGGTTTCTTTATCAGGTACCGGAGAATAATTATATAAACCGGCAAAACAAAATACTTCTTCTCCTTTTAATTGAATGAAGTAGGGCAATTTCTTTTTCCAGCCAACTTCACGGTGTTCAAAAAATCCCGTTGTAAAAACCAAACAACGCTGATGGCGGATACGATGCCAGACAGATCTTTTATCATCCAGTATTTTTTCACTTCTTGCATTGGCCATACTGGTGCGGTACTGTTTTATTTTTTCGGGTGTATTCATGTAATCGGCAATTACACCCCATTCAAAATATTTTAATTTGAACTTTCCATCTTCATGAATGACTACCGGCCATACAGGAAATGCCTGTGCCACCTGGTGATAGGTTGGTGTAAAGTCAAAAGAGGGCAGCTCATCTAATTTTAAAAAATCAGCGATCAGTTTAATGGAGGAAAAATAACTCATGTCGTAACACATGGACTGAAGTTTTCTACTTCATCCAAAAGTACTTCAGCCTGGTTGGCTTTCCAACTTAATTGCAGAAACAGTTTTCCGTAACGATCTTTTAAATGGATATGCAGACTGTTGGTTTTACTGTAGTTCCACCATGCAAAATGATGTTGCATGTAAGTGTGAATTTTAGTTTTGAGAAATGCCGGCGGCTCCCATTCTTTTGTAAGCAGGTTGATATAAATTTTATACGGTTTTATTTGTGTTGCTGCAATGCGTAAGCGGTTTTGATGATCAGGATTTTCACTATCGTAGAGGAAACGGTATTTATCCAGCTCCAGTTGCCGCAAATGAAACAGTGCACGGCTTGCTTCTACTGCTTTGTCTTTTTCATAATAAGTAAAAAGCAAAGGAATGGTACCCGGTGCATGGTAATGACTGAAACCACGGGGATAATATTCCCTTACAAAAAGCTTAGGCTCTTTGAGCATGGTTTCCATTATGGGAGTTGATATTTCTGCAAG
>DAIOWB010000127.1:0-7679 GCA_036758725.1 Lacibacter sp. | reverse complement strand
ATATTTATTGAATCAGCCTGCAGATCATCTGTAAGCAAAACAGTAGCCTTTTGTACTGAATCAGCTCTGTGGTATCCGTATTCCTTTAAGAAATCAGCATATTTTGGAGAAAGTTTTTGTGTAACCGGAGAACCAATAGCGGAATAAAAAATACTGTCGTATTTGTCTGATGATTTACCAACAACCATACGGTTGAAAATCTTTTCATCACCATTCATCATTTTTACTCCTGCAACCAGGAAAGCAATAAGGATAAATGCGCTCCATATTCTGCTTAAAGCCATATATCAATTGAAAATTGAAAGTGGATAATTGATAATTACCTTCTCAAGATTGCAGAATTTTATTAAACTACCAAAAGCATCTTTTCACAATTACATTTATATTGCTACCGGTATAAAACATATCTTTGCGGCCTCAAAATTCAAAGCTGATTTTTATTGCCACAGTTCATTTATGACTATGGCTATGAATTTCAAATAGTAAATTTCAAATATCAAATTTTTGTATGGGATTAAAAGCAGGAATTGTGGGTTTACCGAATGTTGGAAAATCAACTTTATTTAATGCTGTAAGCAACAGTGCTAAAGCACAGGCTAGCAATTATCGTTTTTGTACCATAGAACCCAATGTGGGGCTGGTAGATGTGCCTGATTACCGTTTAAACAAACTGGCTGAGTTGGTTATACCCGACAGGATTGTACCAACGCAAATTGAAATTGTTGATATTGCCGGTTTGGTTAAAGGAGCAAGCAAAGGTGAAGGCTTGGGAAATAAATTTCTTGCCAACATACGTGAAGTAGATGCTATTATTCATGTGGTGCGTTGTTTTGAAGATGAAAATGTGTTACGTGAAGAAGGTGCTATTAACCCGGTGAGCGATAAAGAAATTATTGATACCGAGTTACAGTTGAAAGATCTTGATACTGTAGATAAGCGTATTTCACGTGTTGAAAAAATGGCAAAGGTTGGTGATGCAAAAGCAAAAGATGAATTGCATATACTGTTAAGATGTAAAAAGCATTTGGAAGAAGGTAAAAGTATCCGCTCACTGGATATGAACAGTGCTGAACTGGATTTAATACATGATTCATTTTTCCTGACACAAAAGAAAGTGTTGTACGTGGCCAATGTTGATGAGGCCAGCATGCATACAGGAAACAAATATTCTGATGCGTTGATTGCTTCAGTAAAAGATGAAGATGCTGAAGTGATTATTATGAACAATAATATTGAAGCACAGATAAGTGAAATGGAAGACCCTGATGATAAACAACTGTTCATGGATGAATACAAAATGAAAGAACCTGCTCTTGATCGATTGATTCATACAACCTATCATTTACTCGATCTTCAAACCTATTTTACTGCAGGTGTGCAGGAAGTACGTGCATGGACTTTTCATAAAGGCTGGAAAACACCTCAATGTGCCGGTGTAATACATACCGATTTTGAAAAAGGGTTTATTAAAGCTGAAGTAATTGGTTATGATGATTACATAACATATAAAACTGAAGCTGCCTGCAGGGAAGCCGGCAAATTAAAAATTGAAGGAAAGGAATACCTGGTAAAGGATGGTGATGTAATGCATTTCAGGTTTAATGTGTAAAAGTCTTAAGCCCCCATCCCCTGAAGGGGAGTTAAAAAGATTAAAATAAAAAGTTACCACTCTGCTTAGGGTGGTTTTTTTCTTAGGGTAGCCTGTAATATCAGAGGGTTTAAAACCTCCCCTTTAGGGGATGGGGCACAAAAAAAATCCCCCGGGAAAACCCAGGGGAAATATTTTACAGTGAATAATTTCTGATTAACTTATTCAGCCTTTTTAGCGTATTTCTTTTTAAACTTGTCAATACGGCCTGCAGTATCTACCAGGATATTTGTACCGGTAAAAAACGGGTGACTGGTACTTGAAATTTCTAATTTAATGAGAGGGTATTCATTTCCATCTTCCCACTTTACTGTTTCCTTTGAAGGAGCAGTAGAACGGGTTAAGAATGAATAACCATTACTCATGTCTTTAAACACTACAAATCGATAATTTTTTGGATGAAGATCTTTTTTCATAATTCCTGGAGTTTTCAGCACGGATTTGGCCGTGCATTTTTTTTAAACGAAAGTGCAAAATTAAGGGTAAATACGTTCCTGACAAAATGAAATTTGATCCTTTTCAGTCCGTTTTATGAGGGGAAAGGGCATAAAAAAAGAAGCACTAAACTTTGTTTCTAATTGCTTTCGCTTTTATACTCCATAATCCAGTGCTTCCCGGAATCAGCAATCATCTTTTTACGAACTTTTGCTGCTCCACCACTTGTTTCTCTTATTGCTAAAATCTACTAGTGGCTTTGTAATATAAATGTACTTTAATTAATGAGTGTTTTCCAAATTTTCCACCCCCCATTTATGCACCTGTTCAGCACATAATTATGCACATTTTAAATAAGTTTAAGAACGCATATTTTCAAATTGCAAAGGGATACCAAGATTCCACCCTTTTGATGAATGGATAACTTCCTGCAGATCATCAATTTTTTTACCTGTAACCCTTACAATATCATCATTGATAGATGCCTGCACTTTTAACCCGCTGTCTTTAATTAACTTTACAATCTTCTTTGCGTCTTCCTGTTTCAGGCCATTTCTTACCAACACTTCTTTCTTTACCAGTTTGCCACTTTGAAAAGATGCTTTACTCTGGTCAAAAGCTTCCGGTGCTATTCCTTGCTTATGTGCACGGCTAATGAGCACATCAATGAGTTGTTGCATTTTCATTTCATCTTCCACTTCTATATTCAATTTAAATTCTTTCTTGTTGAGATCAATAACTACATGGCTGGCTTTAAAATCAAAGCGGTTTGTAATTTCTTTGGTTGTAACGTTTACAGCATTATCCAATGCCTGGGCATCTACTTTACTTACAAGATCAAATGATGGCATAAAAAAAGTTTTAAATAATTAGTGATAGGCAGTAATTAAAAATCGCTTTATAAAAAGAATAAAGTTTCAAAGTCAAATATAATAAATGTGCATGCCTCTGAGAGATGATTTTTATTCTGTTTTAAAAAAAAGAAACCCCGGTAGAAACCGGGGTCGGAAATCAACATGAGAATATTTAAAGAAATATAAATACTAATTGTCGCCTGTTTTAACTCTGTTTTGTTCATCTGCTGCACCACTTGCCTTTCTTCTTCCATTACCATTTACTTTTCCTTTTGAAAAACGGTAGGTGAAAGTCATGCCTACAGTTCTTGAATCTCTTCTTTGCTGAAAAGTTGCATTAACCAATCCATACCTGATTTCTCCTTTAGCGGCTTGTGTCCAGAAAATGTCTCTGAAACTTAATTTAAGAGTGGCTTTGTTTTTAAGAATTGGTTTGCTGAAACCCAGATTTACTTCACCCAGCGGTTTTATATTAAACACACCTTCATACCCTTCACTTCTGTAAAAACCTCCCAGTTCTGCAGTAAAATCTTTTCCGAATTTATAAGAAGTAGAACCGCTCATAATCATAGTTGTACTGCTGAGCTTTACAAAATCATTATTTACCATCCCTTCAAATTGATTATTAAACACATTCACATAAATATTTCCACTCCATTTTTTAATTTGCTTAAAAGCACTTACTGCTAAACCAATCTGTTGTTGTTTTGCAATGTTTGCCCGTTTAATGTAGGATTCATTTTTTTCTTCGTTCTGTTCAAGTACTTCCTGAATGATGTTATTGGTGTTGGTATAATTTAATGTTGTTGTTAAAAACTTATTATATGTATGGCTTAATTCAATATTATGACTGAATTGCGGACGCAAATTAGGATTTCCCTGCTCGTATGTATACCTGTCAATAAATTCTACAAAAGGATTTAAACTTTCATAATCAGGACGACGGATTCTTCTTCCATAATTTAAGCCCAGTGAATGTTTTTCATTGATTGTATATTGAATATAGGCAGTTGGAAACAGCTGAGTATAGCTCAAATGAAAGGTTGTATCAAAGTCAACAAATTTATTTCTTTCATCATTTAATGTGTATCCTGTAGAATGTCCTTTAGCTGATGTATTCTCTAAACGTAGCCCAATCTGTGCACTTATTTTCTTATTCAGCTGTTTACTGAAATTAATATAGGCAGCATTAATATATTCATCATAAATAAAATGATTACGGCGTGCAGAATCAAGTTTCATTGAATTGTTCAGCAGGCTGTCATAACGAGCATCATTATTAGTTTCTACAAAACCGGTTTTAATCCCTGCCTCAAACTTTAATCCATTTTTAAATGGATGTACATAGTCAACTTTAGCTGTATATATTCTTATAAGCTGTGGCAGGTTGCCATACAAAGTATCAGGGTGCATGAGGTATCCACCCATATTATCTTCATAGCTGTTAAATAAGCTTTGAGCATTATCTACATTGTATCTTAAATGATCAATATCAGCTGTAATTTCTCTGCCTGTTGTATCAAACACATGTCTGAAATTAAGATTCGTACCAAAATGTTTCCAGGTTGATGAGTTATCTGCCTTACCAAATGTTTTACGCAATAAAGTATGATCGGGACTATATATATTAATATCACTGTTGCTTAAAAACTTTCCCGGATTGTAAAAACCATTTGCTGTTATACCTAGCGTAGTTTTTTTATTTGCAAAAAAATCAAGACCCACTTTGCCATTCAAACTTCTGTTTGTATGTATCATTTTTGTTTCCTGCTCAAATAATGAAACAATTTGTTTGGTTGCCTGATTTGAAAAACTCCGTTGAATATTCAATTCCTGAAATGAGTTTCTTGCATTAAAGTTCCCGTTTGAAAAGAAGTTGATTTTGTTTTTCCTGTAATTAAAATTAAAACTGTTTGTATATCGCTGATACCTTCCTTGTGTATAACCCGTTGTAAGGCTGCCGTTATAACCAAACTGTTTACTCTTTTTTGTTTTAATATTGATAATACCACTGTTACCAGCTGCATCATATTTTGCAGGAGGATTGGTCATGATTTCTATTTGCTCAAGTTGTGAGCCTTGCATGTTGCGGAGGTAATTGGCCAGATCAGCACCTGATAAATAAGCTGGCTTTCCATCAATAAACACCTGTACACCTGCTTTTCCTTTTAGGCTGATGTTGCCATCTTTATCAACAGTAATTCCTGGGGATTTTTCTAATACTTCCAGTACATTAGCACCGGCATTGGTAGGTGAAGCTTCAACATTCACAACCATCTTATCTGGCTTTTGTTCAAACATGGGTTTCTTACCATTTACAGTTACTTCTTTTAAGCCTTTCACTTCTTGCAACATTGTAATAGCAGGTGTAGAAACTTCTGTCCCTGCTTTTATTTCTAACACATCACTATAACTTTTTTTATATCCAATACCCGTAATGCTTACGAAGTAAGCCCCTTCTTTCACTGCTTCAAATGTGTAAACACCTTCCTTATCTGTAAAAGCAGCTTTTACAAGTGAACTGTCTTTTACTCTTAACAAAGAAGCCGTGATTCCGGGTAAGGCGTTTTTTGTTTCATCGGTAACTTTACCTGTTATTTTAGCACTTTTTTGTGCAAATGAAGAAAAGGTGAAGGTTAGCAAGGCCGCAGTTAATAGTGTTGCAATTCTTTTCATGATGATCAATTTGATGATTTGGTTTAATGATTGATAGTACCTGTTTGTTACTATTACATGTCAAAAGTAGGTTCTATGTTTAACATAGTACATTGTTTTGTGCCGAATGGCTGTTATTATTGATATTCGGCAATTTAACTATTGATAAATTGTACGAATTAGCAGAAGGGATGTTACAGAAACCAGGTTGATTAGTGAGGAAAGGACGGTTTTACAGATAACCGGAAAAACAAAAGGCTCCGTTTCGGGAGCCCTTGTAACTAAAACTTGATAATTATTTTTTTTCTGATGCGGCTTTCTTTCTGCTAATCAGATATAATACAACAGCCAGAATCATCAGGCCTAATGAAATTAACTCAGCTTGAGTTGGTTGGAAAGGGAGGTCTTGATATTTTGTATTCACCCTGATTTTTTCAATAAAAAAGCGCTCAAACCCATTTAATCCCAAATAAAGACAGAATAATCCACCAGCCAGATTTATATGTTTTCTTGCAAACATTAAAAGCAGAAACAACAGCAGGCATGCAATTGTTTCATAAAAAGAAGTAGGATAAACAGGCAAAGGCAAATAATTACAATGTTCTTTCCCCTCACAACCTGCAAGCCTTACACCCATACTATTTACATTATGCGGAAAACTATAAGCTACCACCCAATCAGGTAAAAAAGGGCCTGCTTTAAAGGCAGCATGTGGTACATTTTCTGCTTTTATCGGGCCAAATTCCTGTTGCAGGTAAGTTGCATTGTTTGCTAATGCTTTTTGAAACTCACCCGGCTCAGCTAAACGAACTGTTGCAGTTGAATCAACGACATATGCACTGTTAGGAATTCCCCAATCACCATCACCGGAAACCTGGCAACCAATTCGTCCAATTGCATACGAAATCATTAAAGCCGGTCCCATTGCATCAGCAAGATGACGGATTGTTATTCCTTTCCGTTTTGAATAAACGATAATAGCAATGGCGGCACAAATCAACCCTCCATAAAAAGTTAAACCGCTGAATGAAACCAGAGAACCAATAGGATCAGCAATAAAATCGTTCCAGTTTTCAAGATTGTGAAATATTTTGGCACCACTAAATCCAAAAACAGCTGCAAGCATTACAATATCTCCTACCCTTTCATGTGGCCAGATGCGTACCATCCGTTCTTCCGGTTTTTTTGCTTTGTCTTTATTTTTCTCGTGCCACTTTAAACCAGCAAATACAATAGCCAGTAAAATACCAGCACCCCAACTTCCCTGTGCTGAAAAAATATAAGCCTGGGGATCAACACCCTCTCCCGCATTCAAAAAAGCACCAATGATTTTATAGCCCATTAAAAATCCAAGCAAAGCGTTGATCAATAATTCACTGATTGTTGCTGGTTTGCCAAATTCACGTTTCTCTTCCTTAGGTTGTAATAAACCTTGCTTTTCCTTTCGCTGTAAACCATTTGTTAATACAATTGCACCAATAATGAAACCAAGGGCTACAAAAAAACCAAAAGTGTTGAGAAACCTGGCCCATTCCCATTCTACGCCAAACACTTCTTTAAAGAAATAATATAAGTTGGGATACATAGTTCAAATTTGAGTTGCAATGATACTTGAAAATAATGGTTTTGTAGAATTTACAAAGTTGAAGAAAATACAATTTTTTAAGTCGCCTATTACTTATCTATTGAACTATAGTTGCGTCGCACTCTTGTGCTACAAAAAATAACTGTACATTTTTGTGTCAGCCTGCTGTAAAAGCGGGTATGCTTGTTCATCCTGCTCAGCAAAGTCATATAGTTACAAACAATTTAAAGTTGTTTACAATTTCTTTTTATATAAAAAAATCCCCAACCAGTGTTGAGGATTTAAATCTGATTAATAATAGTTTATTAATTACAAAACTCTTCAAATGCACCTATCAGGTTTTGTGCAATCATTTGTGCAGGACGGCCTTCAATATTATGACGCTCTACAAAATGAACCAATTGCCCGTCTTTAAACAAAGCAATTGCCGGTGAACTTGGAGGATATGGCAACAAATGTTCACGGATTTTTTTCACTGCATCAGTATCAAAACCTGCAAAGC
>DAIOWB010000126.1:4489-7729 GCA_036758725.1 Lacibacter sp. | reverse complement strand
AAAGACAGATTTCAGATTTTTATAAAAATTAAATTACTGTTTATATAACCGGAATCTGAAATTGTAAATCTGTAAATTAATGAGGTTGCGAAATTACCATTTTATGATTAATTTTTCAGTGGTAACTATGAAAGAGTTGTTTTTTGAACTAACTTTAATGAAATAATTGTTTTGAACCGTTTTCGATCTATAATTGAGTGGAATTTTTTTGGTGTTTGTACCTGGATTGGTGAAAGATTTGGAATAGCAACCAGCACCATTCGTAAATACTTTATATACCTGTCATTTCTAACCTTTGGATCTCCTTTAGTTGTTTATCTCTTTATCGCATTCTGGATGAATATCCGTCAATATTTCAGATTTAATAAACGGAATACCATCAGAAACTGAGATAGGCCTTTGTTGATAGCCTATGAGTATTTGATAATTTAAAGAGACGATTGCATTATGTTTACTTACACTTACACAGTTTCTGATTACAATAAGATGCTTCAGGATCTTTCAGAACTCCTGCATGTTAAAACAAAAGATAACTGGCTTTTTTTTCCTGAAGATGTGGCCGATGGTTATTACCGTGTATTAAAACTTTCAAATGGGTTGGATGTAAATATTATTAATTGTACAATGAATAAAGATTGGTTAGTTCATCGTATAAAAGAAAAGAATGAATATTACACACTTCGTTTTGATCATATAACGGTACCGGCTGATTTTAAAATTGGCATTGGAGGTGAAATTGTTGAGCACAATCAACAAACAATTGCCGTAGCTTATTTAACCAGCTCACTTTTTGATTGGTATTACCATGGCACAAAAGGAACCACATTTAAAGGAGTAAATATTTTAATTCCCAAAGAATGGCTGGGGAAACTTTTAGGCGTTGATGTGTTTGAAGAAATACTCAGTACCTATATAGCTTTAAAAAGCCGGAGTTTTAATATGGAGCCCCTGGATAAAACCTATTATGATTTAATGAACGAAATTATGCAGGAGGATGTGGATCACCCGTTCCCAAATATCTACATCCAGAACAGAGTGCAACTTTTGTTAGAACGCTTTTTCTCTCATATCCACAACAGGGTATCACTGGCCGATGTTAAAAGCAACATCAGAAAAGATGATATTTATGCCGCTTTAAAAGTAGAGCAATTGCTTGTTGAAAATTTTTCAGCAAAGCCAAAATCCATTGAAGAACTTTCTAAGAAAGCAACTATGAGTTCAACCAAACTCAAAAAAATATTTAAAACTGTTTTTGGTGTATCTATTTATGAATATTACCAGCAAAAAAGAATGATGTGTGCAAGCGAATTAATCGCCATGCATAAGTATTCTTTGAGAGAGGTAGCAGAAAAAATCGGATATACCAATATGCACAACTTTGCAACCGCTTTTAAAAAACATATGAAACAGGACCCCATTCAATTTTCAAATAATTGATTACTCCATCAGTTAAAAAGAAACAACGTGTTAGAATTCAGATTAGAGGGTATAAACTATAAGGATTTATTAAAGCAATTTTCAGAAAAACTGAATGTTGGTATTATTAATAACCGATTAGAAATACCCCTGTCAATAGGAAAAGGTTTTATTCAGGTTGTTGATTTGCCTAATGGGTTGCATGCATTTGTTTCACAAATAGAGTTTTTAACTGATGTAAAATTCCACCTGGTAAAATCAACAGAACATTTCTGTACACTGCATTTTAATGAACTGGAATTAACAGATACCAATTATTTAATGAGCGAAGCTGAAAACGCTTTAAAACAAAAAGAATTCAGGGCGGGTTCTTCTGTTATTTCAAGCAAAGATGATATAGTGTATGTAATGAAAGCCAAATCAAAATCAAAAAGTATACGCATTATTTTAAAAGAAAGCTGGGTTCAGCAAAATTTAAAAATGAACGATGAAGTAATGGTTTTATCAGATTATGCTGCAAAAAATTCTATTTCTCATCCCATACCCTTTGATGCACATAACCGAATGTTATTTGATGAAGTTTTTTTATCAGATCCATCTTCACCCATGCACCAGATGATTTTAAAAAACCGGATCATGCTTTTGCTTGAGTATTTTCTTTCAAAACTTTACCGTAATATAAAAGCCAAAGAAGGCACAGCCGTTAAAAAATTAAAATCATCAGATTTAAATAAATTAATGGAAGTTGAATCGATCCTGGTAAGAGATTTCAGTACCGCCCCACCTACCATTTCAATGCTTGCAGATAGAACGGGGATGAGTGTTTCAAAACTAAAAACAGCATTTAAGAAAGTTTATGGTACAGGAATTTATGAGTATTATCAAAAAAACAGAATGCAAAAAGCACGTACCTTATTATCTACCGGTCAGTACAATGTGAAAGAAGTAGGTTTGCATCTTGGCTATACCAATCTCAGCAATTTCTCTCTTGCGTTTAAAAAAGAGTTTGGCATACTTCCCAGCCAGGTATAAAAAATTGTTTTACTTCCTGCAACCTTCAGTTATCAATCATCATCTTTCAGGGGAATTTCTGTTTCACAACTAATAATAACACCCTATAACCATTACGGTTTCCTGTTTGAGAACTATTTTTTAGATTTCATTATTATTCATGCCCTGTTTAAATAATGAGATGACTAAATAAAATCTGTGCCAACCTAATCTTATACCTTATTAAAAACGAGGCCTTTTATGGGCCTCTTTTTAATTTTAAACAGTGATGTTTTATTGAACAGCTTTTCTGATGGTTATTAATTGTTGTAATAAATTTTCAAGTAAATCAAGACGCAGCATATTTGCTCCATCACTTTTGGCAACAGATGGATTGGGATGTGTTTCAATAAACAATCCATCAGCCCCGGTAGCAATGGCAGCCTTTGCAATGGTTCCTATTAATTGCGGATTACCACCTGTAACTCCACTGGTTTGATTTGGTTGTTGTAATGAATGTGTACAATCCATAATAACAGGTACATTCAATTCTTTCATCCAGGTAATATTCCTGTAATCAACTACCAGATCCTGGTAACCGAACGTATTCCCTCTTTCAATGAGCATTACTTTATTGTTGCCTGCTTTTTGAATTTTCTCCACAGCAAATTTCATAGAAGGCCCACTCAGAAACTGGCCTTTTTTTACATTCACAATTTTTCCTGTATCAGCAGCTGCAACTAATAAGTCGGTTTGCCTGCATAAAAAAGCAGGAATTTGTAACACATCCAAATAAGGTGCAGCCATTGCCGCTTCTTCATGTGCATGTATATC
>DAIOWB010000126.1:0-4389 GCA_036758725.1 Lacibacter sp. | reverse complement strand
TCTTTCAAATAATTTTCCATCCTGCAAATGTAAGATTTGGAATTTGGGTTTGATAATTTGAAATTTGACTTCTTAATACAACTTATGGTAAAAGACAAAATTTTGGTTATAGGTGCTTCCGGACAAATTGGTGTTGAATTAACATTGGCTCTTCGTAAAATGTACGGCAATGCAAATGTGATCGCTTCCGATCTGCGTGAGCAAAATCCTTTGCTTGAAGGATCAGGTCCGTATGTAAGTCTGGATGTAATGAATAAAGAAATGTTACATGTTCAGGTCATACGTCAAAACATAACGCAGATTTATTTACTGGCTGCTATTCTTTCTGCAACAGGAGAAAAAAATCCGGGCCTTGCATGGAATTTAAACATGACCGGTTTATTAAATGTACTGGATATTGCCAGGGAAGAAAAACTACATAAAGTTTATTGGCCTAGTTCAATAGCTGTATTTGGCCCCACAAGCCCCAAACAAAATTGTCCGCAGCAAACCATTATTGAACCAACAACGGTATATGGCATCAGCAAATTTGCAGGTGAGTTTTGGTGTAATTATTTCTTTCATCGTTTTGGAGTAGATGTAAGAAGCCTTCGTTATCCCGGATTAATATCTTATAAATCAGCTCCCGGCGGCGGAACCACCGATTATGCTGTTGAAATTTTTCATGAAGCTTTAGAAGAAAATAAATACGAATGTTTTTTACAGGAAGATACCTACCTGCCCATGATGTATATGCCCGATGCCATACGTGCAACTATTGAATTAATGGAAGCTCCGGCCAGTAAAATTTCTATCCGGCATTCTTACAATATTTCATCTATGAGTTTTTCGCCAAAAGAAATAGCAGCAGAAATTGTAAAACACAAACCGGGCTTTCAAATTAGTTATAAACCCGATTACCGGCAGGCTATTGCAAACAGCTGGCCGCAAAGTATTGATGACAGTGTTGCAAGAAAAGACTGGGGCTGGCATCCGGAATTTGATCTTGCATCCATGACAAAAGATATGTTTGCAAACCTTTAGAATGAGAAAAAAATCTTTATGATTCGTATAATCTTTTATTTGTTTTTCATACTTGCCTGTTTTACTTCATGTAAGAAAAAGCCATTCGTTCCTGTTTCAAACCCATCTTCTTTTTCTTTTACAATCCCTGCATTATCAAAAGGCATTAATCTCAGTAACTGGTTTAATGATTACAGTGATGCAGCACAATTCAGCACCAGATTTAATTCAATGTCTTTTCAGCAAATAAAAACATTTGGTTTTACCTATGTAAGAATTCCAATTGGCAATACCATTTTATTTAATCAATCAAATCCTTCGCAGCTCAATCAACTCAATCTGCAAAAAGTAGATGCAGGTATTAACGCAGCAATCAACGCAGGATTAGGAGTTACCATCAATATTCATCCATGGAAAAATGAGATGGATAGTTTACTGGCTGCAGATCCTGCAGAAATAATAAAAGTGGCTGCATATTGGAAAGCATTGTCTGCTTATTTCAAAAAATATCCATCAGATAAATTATTTTTTGAAGTGTATAATGAACCACATGCTTCAGCAGGAGGTTTAACCAATCAACCAAAAACATGGTGGCAAACAGTACAGGAAAAAATGATACAGGCCATTCGTTCAGAAACATTGGATCATTATATTATTGTTGGTGGAGAAGCATGGAATAATATTGAAGGACTTACTTTGTTGCAACCCTATGCTTATCAGAAACTGATTTATAATTTTCATTTTTACGATCCGTTTTTATTTACACATCAGGGTGCAAGCTGGGCAGGTTGGCCGCCGGCTGTAAATGCAAGAAATGTTCCTTATCCATCAACACCTGATAATGTTGCACTGCTTATTACACAGGCGGGCAGCCAGGATTTAAAAGATGCATTAAACTGGTATGGCAGCCAGCGTTATAATATTGATTCGTTAAACAAATGGGTGCTGAAAGCCGTTAACTGGGCCAAACAAAATAATGTGTTGCTTATATGCAATGAGTTTGGAAGTTATAAAACATTTGCTCCAAGGCAAAGCCGGTTAAACTATATCAAAGACATCAGAACAGTATTTGAACAAAATAAAATTGGCTGGGCCATGTGGGAATATGATGAGGGTTTTGGTTTGACTGAATATATAGGTGGAAACCGAAATGCTTATTCCACAGATGTTGATTTATTAAAGGCACTTGGTTTAAAATAGCTTCCCCGCTTGTCATTAACCCGACTAACAGCTACATTTTCTTTCTTTATTATTGCATTATCAAATATGAAAAAAATAATTTCTCTTTTTATTGCTTTGTTCTTTCTCTTACTAAATTCATCTGCACAATTGAAACCGGGTTGGTACAGAGCATCTATACAAAGAGCCGATGAGGCAACAATTATCTTTAACATAGAAGTTGTACAAAAGAATAAACAAACCGTATTGTTTATAAAAAATGCAGCTGAAAGATTATTGGTTGATGATATAAAACTAAAAGGTGATTCTGTTTTTATTGAAATGCCTTTTTTTGAATCTTCATTTCGTTTAAAATTAAATAAAGATCAATCGCTCACAGGAAAATGGATAAAAGCAACAAGTGCTAATTTTCTTGAATTACCTGTTCGTTTTGAATGGGGCATAAAAGAAAGATTTTCAGTATCAGCAATTAATAAATACAATTTTACAGGCAAGTGGATGGTAACCTTTACCCGGCCCAATGGAACTAACAGGCCTGCCATAGCCGAGTTTCAGCAAAAAGATCAACAGGTAACAGGAACGTTTTTAACACCCAGCGGCGATTATCGTTTTTTAGAAGGTGTTGTTAGTAACGATAGTTTATACCTCAGTTGTTTTGATGGCAGCCATGCTTATTTATTTACTGCACAAATAAAAAGTAACGAAATAGTAAACGGTTCTTTTTACAGCAGTGCTTCTGCTGTAGAAAAATGGATTGCAGCAAGAAACAACCAGGCAACATTGCCCGATACGGTTCAGCGTACCCAATTAAAACCCGGTGAAAGCAAACTCAATTTTTCTTTCAGCGATGTAAAGGGCAATAAGGTATCTATCAACGATGCCCGTTTTAAAAATAAAATTGTTGTTATTCAACTCATGGGCAGCTGGTGCCCTAATTGCATGGATGAAAGCCGGTTCCTTTCACAATTTTACAAGCTTTATAAAAATAAAGGGGTAGAGGTTATTGCCTTGGCTTATGAGTACAGTTCAGATTTCAACCGTTCAAAAGCAAGCGTACAAAAATTTATTAATCGCTTTCACATTCAATACCCCGTTTTAATTGCTCCGGCAACGGTAAGTGATGAAAAGAAAGCCGAAAAAACTTTGCCTCAATTAACCAATATCAATTTCTTTCCAACCACTATTTTTATTGACAAATCAGGGGCAGTTCGTAAAATACATTCAGGGTTTTATGGACCCGGAACAGGGGAGTATTATGAGCAGTTTAAATCAGAATTTTACCGCACTGTTCAATCTTTGCTTGCAGAATAACTTGTTTTGCTGTTACAGGATTATATTTGCTAACCCTAATGCTGAGATGTATTAGAATTATTAAACATTAAACAAATAAATGATGGCTGCAAAGATTAAAGTTGCCAATCCTGTTGTTGAACTGGATGGTGATGAAATGACAAGAATCATCTGGAAATTTATTAAAGAAAAATTAATTCTTCCCTACCTGGAGCTGGATATTAAGTATTATGATCTGGGTATTGAGTACAGAGATGAAACCAACGACCAGGTAACCATTGATTCGGCCAATGCCATTAAGCAATATGGTGTAGGTATTAAATGTGCTACTATAACTCCCGATGAAGCAAGAGTGGAAGAGTTTAAACTCAAACAAATGTGGAAGAGCCCTAATGGTACCATCAGAAATATTTTAGATGGTACAGTTTTTCGTGAACCCATTGTTATCAATAATATTCCAAGGCTTGTTACTACGTGGACGGCGCCAATCATTGTTGGCCGTCATGCATTTGGTGATCAGTATCGGGCAACAGATACTGTAATCAAAGGCAAAGGAAAATTAACCATGACCTTTACACCTGAAGATGGCGGTGCACCCGAAGTATTTGAAGTATATAATTATAAAGGCGATGGTGTAGCCATGACCATGTACAATACCGATGAAAGTATTTTTGGTTTTGCCAGAAGCTGTTTTAATATGGCACTAAGCAAGAAATGGCCTTTGTATCTCTCAACAAAAAATACCATTCTAAAAAAATATGATGGCCGCTTCAAAGATATTTTTGAAGAAGTTTATCAAAAAGAATTTAAAACACAATTTGATGCAGCCGGGATTGTATATGAACACCGCTTAATTGATGATATGGTGGCCAGCGCATTAAAATGGAACGGCAATTTTGTATGGGCCTGTAAAAATTA
>DAIOWB010000125.1:0-7856 GCA_036758725.1 Lacibacter sp. | reverse complement strand
AAGTTACCTGGAATGCCATTTGAAAATAGCGGGCATCCCATTGCTTACCGGCAACGCTCATAAATAAATGGTTTGCTAATAGGATGAATGAAGTGTGGAGATTACATAAATAAGGATAAACTTTTTTTTATGTCTCAGTCCGATGGATTTTTAGTTTAGTACTTTTTCATAGTTTCTTTCCCGGCTAAATATGCTTTCCATGGTTTCCAGTAATAAAGATTCCATCCATTTTTTATTGATTGGTAATGTGCATCAGGAACATTTGCATGGGTCATATATACAACGGCATCTTTCCCTTTCTGCTCAAAGAGCAGAATGAGAGTAGAGATGGTTTCTCTGGTATCCCAATCACTGCCCCACCAACTTTGTACAATGAGTTTGTTAGATATAAGTTGTAGTGTTTTCCCTGTTATATAATCACCATAAGCAGAAAAGATTGTGCCTTCCTTCTTCTTTATTTTAACAGGCCCGTCAATTACTTTACTATGCAGTTTACTATCCATATAGAGATTATACAAAATATCACAAGTGCAATTTTTAAATTGTACTGATTGAATTATTGTTTTAGACATATCAATTTTTAATTTAATGACTAAGTACAAGACGAAAATGATTAACCATTCCTGGTAACCATTCATCAAAAAGAAGTATAAACTACAAAAAAGAAAACATAAATTCAAGTAACTAAACCAATCACTCATGAAACATGCAATCAGTTGGTTTGAGATACCAACAACAGATATTGACAGGGCGCAAAAATTTTATGAAACCATTTTTAATATTAAAATGGGCATCATGGATTTACAGCAAATTAAAATGCGATTGTTCCCGCTTGACAATCCGATGGATGGAGTTGGCGGCACCTTGGTACAAACAGATGGGTTTCATATACCATCAGCAACAGAAGGCCCGCTTATTTATTTAGATGGGAATCCTGATCTGCAGGTAATATTAGACCGAATAGAAGCAGCAGGTGGAAAAATTATGGTTCCTAAAACAGAAATTAGTCCTGAGTATGGTTTTATGGCTGTGTTTCTTGATACGGAAGGAAACCGGATTGCATTGCATAATGTTCCGGAAAAATATTTACAGAAATAAAGAATATGTCAAACTTTAACTGGTCAACTTTTACAATAAGAATTCCTGTACTCAGTTCAGTTGAAAAATTATATTGGTGTTGGGCAACCAGAGAAGGAATGGAATATTGGTTTTTACGATTGAGTGAATACAAAAAGCCCGATGATGTTTTACGAAAAAATAATGAACCGGTGCAAAAGGGAGATACTTATCAATGGTTATGGCATGGCTGGCCCGATGATATAGTGGAAAAAGGCGAAATACTTGATTGTAATGGGATTGATTTTTTAAAATTCAGTTTTGGCAAAGCAGGCCATTGTGCAGTAACAATAAAAGAAGAAGATGGTGAATTAATTGTTGAATTGGTACAGGATCATATACCGGATGATGAACAGGGAAAACAACTTTGGCACCTCGGCTGCAAAACAGGATGGACGTTTTATTTAGCCAACTTAAAATCTTTGCTGGAAGGTGGTATTGATTTGCGAAATAAAAATGAGCATTTGAAAAATGTGATTAATTCATAACGCCCCCTCCCGACCTCCCCCAAAAGAGGAGGCCAACAACACACATTGCCAGCTTATTTAAACGTTAATGTAGATTTAACCAGACCTCATTTGTTGAACAAAATTTAGCAAATGAATTGTTTCTTAATTAACTTACTAAAGCTCAAAATAACATCAATGGCATACAATGAAAAATTAGCAAACATGACCCGTGAGTTGATTGCCCAAACACAAAAGAATGTGGAAGAAAAAGCAATGTTTGGTGGTTTGTGTTTTATGGTGAATGATAAAATGGCATTGGGTGTTGAGAAAGACAGATTAATGGTACGGCTAAATCCGGATATTTATGATGAAGCAATGGAGAAAGAAGGTTGCAGGGCAATGGATTTTAGTGGAAAACCAATGAAAGGTTTTGTATTTGTGGATGCGGATGTATTAACAACAAAAAAGAAACTTGAATATTGGGTGAACATAGCTTTGGAGTATAATAAGATTGCAAAAGCAAGTAAAAAGAAGAAGAAATGAAATTAATTATGGCTGTTCTGGTTGTTGTTTTTAGTTTGTCTGCGTTCATTATGACCGGCAGCAAAAAAGCTCAATTTAAAAAATTATATAATCTTGAAGGCACCTGGAAAATGAATACGAAACGTGGAGTAATAGTTGAAGAATGGAAAAAGATGAATAAACATTATTTACAAAGCAAAGGGTATATCATAAAAGGAAGCGATACAGTTGTTAATGAAAGAGTGGCACTTACTAAAACCAAAAAAGGAGTTTTTTATACTTCAACAGTTGAAGAACAAAACAACAAACAGCCCATTGCCTTTAAAATGACGAAGGCAGAAAACAATGTATTTGTTTTTGAAAATAAAGAACATGATTTTCCCAAACGGATTATTTATAAATTTATAACAGCAGATTCATTGCATGCTTTTGCAGATGATGGCAATGATGAAAGTAAAAAAAGACAGAATTTTTATTATAAGCGGCAGTAATCTTAAACAAATATTTATTGTTATTTTAAAATCATAAAAATATAATTATGCAATCCAAAGCAACAACCGTTGATGCATATATAGCTGAACTGCCTGAAGACAGAAAAAAAGCTATGACCGAATTAAGAAAAGTCATTAAAAAAAATCTTCCCAAAGGATTTAAAGAAGGCATGGGCTATGGAATGATGGGCTGGTCGGTACCCCATTCAATCTACCCGCCCGGGTATCATTGTACCCCTGAACTGCCATTGCCATTCATGAGTATAGCATCACAAAAAAATTTTATTGCAGTCTATCATATGGGTGTTTATGCAGACCCCAAATTGCTTAACTGGTTTACCGCAGCCCATGCAAAGGCTTCTCCTAAAAAACTGGATATGGGTAAAAGTTGTATACGATACAAAAAACCGGAAGACATTCCATATAAACTGATTGGTGAACTTGCTTCAAAAATTACTGTGAATGACTGGATTGAAATGTATGAATCAAAATATAAAAACAACCTGAAGAAAAAATAATTTCATCAAAAAGATTATAAAAATGAAAGCAATATTTCTTTTTTTGAGTTTATTCCTCACTGCTCAATTATTTGCACAGGACAGTTCAAAAGTAAAAATGAAAGAATGGCTGGGTGTACTTACACTAACTGAAAAATATACAGATGAAAAAAACTGGACTGAAAAAGACCAGGCAATTGTGGGTGAACATTTTCAGCGATTGGTAAAAATGAAAGAAACCGGAATTGTTGTGCTGGCAGGAAGAATGGAACTTCCATTAAACGACCCCGCTATGCAGGGACTTGTTATCTTTTATGCAAAGAATGAAAAAGAAGCCAATGAATTTATGATGAACGACCCGGCAGTAAAAAATAAAATCATGAACGCTAAAGTAATTCCTTATGGAATTGCAGTTAGTGCCTGTAAATGAAAATAAAAAACCTGAGGAAATCGATTTAATTTAATAATCTCGTTAATGAAAGCAATACGCTATGCTAAATACGGAACACCTGATGAGTTACAATTTGAAGAAGTTGTAAAACCAATTCCTGAAAAAGATGAAGTATTGGTAAAGGTGCATGCCTCATCCATCAACTCCTGGGATTATGATTTGCTGGATGCAAAGGGTTTTTTGGCCCGGTTACTAAGTGGTTGGTTTAAACCCAAACATGAAATATTAGGTGCCGATATAGCTGGCGTGGTAGAAGCGGTTGGCGAAAGTGTAATAGTATTTAAACCCGGCGATGAAGTATTTGGTGATATTGCCGGTGCAGGCTTTGGCGGTTTTGCAGAGTATGTTACAGTTCCTGAAAAATTACTGGCAAAAAAATCTGCAGCTATAACATTTGAACAATCGGCTGCATTACCACAAGCTGGTTTATTGATGTTACAAGGGTTAAGATATAAAAGACCCATACAACCGGGACAACATTTACTTATAAACGGGGCCGGCGGAGGAGTAGGAACACTTGCTTTACAATATGCAAAATCAATTGGAGCTGAAGTTACCTGTGTTGATAAAGCAGAGAAATTTGAATTGCTGCGTTCACTCGGTGCAGATCATCTTATTGATTATACGAAAGAAGATTATACACGTAATGGCAAACAATACAATTATATTCTCGATGTAATTGCACATAAAAAAGCAGCAGATTACATAAGGGCATTGAAACCAAACGGTGTTTTTGCAATGATTGGCGGTTCTATGGGTTGGTTGTTATTTCAAATGATGTTGATACAACCCGTTCTTTCCAAATTCAGAAAGAAGAAGCTGGGTATTATGGGTTATAAACCCAACCGGAAAGATCTTGATTTACTGAACCAGCTCGTTGTTGAAAATAAAATCAAAGTTGTTATTGACAAAGTCTTCCCTTTGAGTGAAACAGCCAATGCATTCAGGCATTTTGAGAAAGGTAATTTTAAAGGGAAAATAATTATCTCCGTCAGTCATACCTGATTCATTTCATTCGTTACTTTTTAAAGTCGATTGCTTAGGATTAAACCTCCAAATAAAAAATTATTTTGACGGATTCAGCTGATAATAAATGAAACACTATTCACTGCATTTTTTATTACCTTTCTCAACTCAATTTCAAAACCACTTTTATGAACAAGCTTGCTTTTATCACAATCATTTTATTTTCGGTGTTATCACTCTTTGCACAAAAAAAGACAACAGCACCTACAGCCCCATCTGAAACAAAGGATGTGTTCAACTCTGCTTTACTCAACGGTTTAAAATTCCGGAGTGTGGGCCCCGCTATTACATCTGGCCGGGTAGCAGATATTGCTGTGAATCCAAAAAATACCAGTGAATATTATGTGGCAGCAGCAGCAGGCGGTGTTTGGAAAACAAAAAATGCCGGTATTACCTATGAACCTGTTTTTGATGGCGAAGGTTCTTTTTCCATAGGTTGTTTAGCTATTGATCCCACAAATACCAATGTAGTGTGGGTAGGCAGTGGCGAAAACAATAATCAACGTGTGGTTGGTTATGGTGATGGTATTTATAAAAGTGAAGATGCCGGTAAGAGTTGGAAAAATATGGGATTAAAGAATTCAGAACATATCGGTCGTATTGCAATCGATCCTACCAACAGTGATATTGTTTATGTAGCTGCATACGGACCTGTATGGAATAGTGGTGGCGAACGTGGAATTTATAAAACAACGGATGCTGGAAAAACATGGAAACAGGTGTTGAATGTAAGTGAGCATACAGGTTTTAATGAAGTGATGGTGGATCCACGTCATCCAAATATTGTATATGCTGCTGCACATCAACGTCAGCGGAAAGTGTTTACATATATTGGTGGCGGACCTGAAAGTGCATTGTATAAAAGTACGGATGGCGGCGCTACATGGAATAAGATAATGAGCGGATTACCTGCCGGTGATCTGGGAAGAATCGGCTTGAATTATTCACCGATTAATCCTGATGTTTTGTATTGTGTGGTGGAAGCAACAGAAGGAAAAGGTGGTGTGTTTAAAAGTATAGATCGTGGAGCAAGCTGGGAAAAGCAAAGTGGTTACTCAACCAGTGGCAACTACTATCAAAAAATTTATTGCGATCCCAAAGACGTAAATAAAATATTTATCATCAATGTGTACCTCGGTGTAAGTAAAGATGGTGGTAAAAACTTTTCTATTCTTGGCGAAAAAAGTAAACACATCGATAACCATGTGATCTGGATCAATCCAAAAAATACAGAACATTATTTAGTTGGTTGCGATGGTGGTGTATATGAAAGTTTTGATGAAGGAAGTAATTGGAACTTCAAAGCCAATCTGCCCATCACACAGTTTTATAAAGCAGCAACAGATAATGCATTTCCGTTTTATCATATTCACGGTGGTACACAGGATAACTTTAGTTTGGGTGGCCCATCACGTACATTAAGTGCCAATGGTATTTTCAATTCTGATTGGTATTTCACCAGTTTAGGTGATGGGTATGAATCGCAGATTGATCAAAGCAATCCGGATATTGTTTACTCACAGGCACAGTATGGTGCATTAACACGTTATGATAAAAAGAGCGGTGAGTATTTATTTATTCAACCACAGGAACCCGAAGGTGAAGCCTATCGCTGGAATTGGGATGCGCCGTTAGTAATTTCAAAATATGATAACAAACGTCTTTACCATGCAGCGAATAAAGTTTTTCGTACCGACGATCGGGGAAGTACATGGAAAGTGATCAGCCCCGATTTAACAAGACAGATTGATCGGAACAAATTACCTGTGATGGGTAAAGTGTGGAGCATGGATGCTGTTGCAAAAAATGGCTCAACAGATATTTATGGCAACATCACTACCATTGCTGAATCAAAGTTTGAAGAGAACAGCATTTATGTTGGTACTGATGATGGGTTAATTCAAATCACAAACGATGGTGGCACAACATGGTCAAAGGTTGATAACATTGCAGGTGTGCCTGAACGCACTTATGTAAATCACATCATCACTTCACAACACGATAAGAATGTAGCGTATGTTACATTCAATCATCATCGTTACGGTGATTTTCATCCGTATGTTTATAAAACAAGCGATGGCGGTAAAACCTGGAAATCCATTACCAATAATTTGCCGGAGAGAGGAACATCGTATACCATTGCAGAAGATCATGTAAACAAAGACCTGTTGTTTGTGGGTACAGAGTTTGGTTTGTTTGTGAGTATTGATGGTGGTGCAAAATGGGTGCAGATGAAAGCAGGCCTCCCAACTATTGCAGTAAAAGATCTAGAAATTCAAAAAAGAGAAAACGATCTCATCCTTGCCACATTCGGCCGTGGGTTTTATGTGCTGGATGATTATACGCCGTTGCGAAATTTAAAACGGGAAGACCTTGACAAACAAGCTGTGATTTTTCCCGTTAAAGATGCATGGATGTTTATTGAATCAAAACCATTAGGTGTAAGAGGAAAAGGTTTCCAGGGCGAAAGTTTCTTTACTACACCAAATCCGAAAGTAGGTGCCGTGTTTACTTATTATTTAAAAGAAGACATCCAAACTATTAAAGAAAAACGCAGAGCTGCAGAAGCTGAAAAAATAAAGAAAGGCGAAGCTCCAACTTATCCTGCTCCTGATTCATTGCGATTGGAAGACGAACAGGTTGCTCCGCATTTATTATTTACTGTTACAGATGAAGCAGGTAATGTTGTCCGCCGTTTAAAAGCACCTGCCAAAAAAGGATTGAAACGCATTGTATGGGATTTCCGTACATCGCCGTTTGGCCCAATTGATTTAACTCCGTTTGATGAATCATTTGCATTCAGTTCTCCTGACGAGGGATATTTTGCATTGCCCGGAAATTATAAAGTTTCACTCAGTAAGTTTGAAGATGGAGTGTATACTGAAATTATTTCAGCACAACCGTTCAAAGCTGCTACATTAAATACTGCTACACTTCCTGCCACAGATAAAAAAGCCCTTGATGAATTTTGTAAAAAAATTGCTGAGTTGAGCAGAGTTGTTGCTGCAAGCGATCAGTATCGTGGTGAATTGGTTAATAAAATCCGATTTATCAAACAGGCAGTGATTGAAACACCTAAGCAATCGTTGGATGTTTCAAAAGCAATTTCAGAAATTGAAAAAAGATTGAACGCTATCAATCGTAAATTAAATGGAGATGCTACATTAGCCAGAAGAGAATTTGAGACAACTCCTTCTGTCAATAGCCGTATTGGTTATGTGATAGGTTCTTTGTGGAATACAACTGCAGCTCCTACACAAACACAACTCAATTCTTATAGTATTGCAGCAAAACAATTTACACC
>DAIOWB010000124.1:0-7867 GCA_036758725.1 Lacibacter sp. | reverse complement strand
GATGAAATTGAAAAGGAATTAAACATTCATCTGCACCCAATGACCTGGCCTATTAACAGCGGTAAAGATTTTAAAGGAGTATATGACCTGGATAAAAAGAGTTTGGTCTTGTTTACTGCCAATACAAAAGCATCTGATGAAGATGTAGTTAAAATAACCGATTTAAATGAACCTGTACTTGATACAAAAATTGGCGAAACCGATGCAAAAATATTAAGAGAAGATGTGGAACTGGTTGATGCAGTACATGGCGAATTAAAAATTGAAGATTACCGTACTGGTAAAGTAGCGCCTGTATTTTTTGGCAGTGCTGTAAACAATTTTGGTGTGAAGGAAATGCTGGATACTTTCATCCGTATTGCCCCGTTCCCACAAGGAAGAGAAACTTCAACACGCCATTTAGATGTAAATGAAGATAAGTTCAGCGGATTTATTTTTAAGATCCATGCCAACCTCGATCCCAAACACAGAGACCGAATTGCATTTTTAAGAGTTTGCAGTGGTAAGTTTGAACGTAACAAATACTTCCATCATGTACGTTTAGATAAAGATGTACGCTTCAGTAATCCGTACTCATTCATGGCCCGCCAGAAAGATGTAATTGAAGAAGCTTTTCCGGGAGACGTTGTTGGTTTATTTGATACCGGTAATTTTAAAATTGGTGATACCTTAACTGAAGGTGAAAATTTTTATTTCACAGGTATTCCTTCTTTCTCTCCTGAAATGTTTAAAGAAGTTATTAATAAAGACCCTATGAAGACCAAACAACTTGAAAAAGGATTGTTGCAATTAACAGATGAAGGTGTTGCACAATTATTCACCCAGTTTGGCGGTACGAAAAAAATCATTGGTTGCGTAGGTGAATTACAATTTGAAGTAATTCAATATCGCTTATTACAGGAATATGGCGCCAGTGCAGAGTTCAGAGCCATGCCTTATTACAAAGCCTGCTGGATAACAAGTAAAGACCAAAAGAAATTAGATGAGTTTACTCGCTTTAAAACAAACAATATTGCTGCAGATAAAGACGGGCACCTTGTTTACTTAGCTCAGAGCGAGTGGTTTTTAAATACAGAACGACAAAACAATCCTGATATAGAATTTCATTTTACAAGTGAGATACATAAGGAAGGATAATTAATTTGAAATTTGAAGTTTGAGATTATACAATTTCAAATATCAAATTTCAAACATCAAATTTTCCCTACCCTCTCCATCATCTTCTCAACAAGCTTGTATGTAGCGGGACAATATTCTACATTCTGTTTGTACACATGCACCCATTCGGTAAAATGTTTTTTGGTATGATGAGGAAACCCGGAACAATCAACCGGGCGTATTTCATAAATAGAACACTTGTTATCTTTTAAGTTGAGGAATTGGCAAGGCTGTTTCTTATTCATCATATCGCCGGTACCCCGTTCTTTAAATAACCATTTATCAGTAAACTCCTTTGGGGTTTGTTTGAAATAAGCAGAAATGCGTTTAATATCTTCTTTTGTAAATGTGGGTGTCATCGTCTTGCAACAATTAGCACAACTTAAGCAATCAGTTTCGGCCCAAACTTCTTTATCCAGTTCTACAGAAAGTTTATCAAGTCCTTTTGGTTTCATTGTTTCCAACCGGGTAAGATAATAACGAAAACGCCGACGGTTTTTATTCATCAAACGTTTAAAAGAAGGTAAGTGCAATTTTTTCATTCAATTTGTAAATTGAGGTGCGAATATACTGATTCATAAATAATGTATTGTAAAACATCCAATACGTGATTGCCAGATAAACCTCACTTCCACATAAACCTCACAGGTTTGTTGCAGAACTTACAAATAAATAAAACATTTAAAAACCTGTGAGGTTTTGTGCTGAATATACTTCACATGTTTTTACAGAGATTAAGAATAACTAAAACTATCATAAACCTGTGAGGTCTCATCAACACTTAAAGAGAATTATGTCTTGTAGTCGTTGAAGCCAAACTATATTTGTTCTTATCTTTCATACTTCAATTCAAAGAAGACTATGTGGGAGCCGCAAAAAAAAGGATTCAAAGCTTATCTGCAATTAGAAAAATCATTGAGTAAAAACTCAGTAGATGCTTACCTGCATGATGTGGATATGCTCACACAATATTTACAGATCAGTAACGATTTGAAATCACCTGCTGATCTTACAATAAAAGATTTACAGCAGTTTCTGAAATGGATTACTGAATTAGGATTAAGTGCTGGTAGCCAGGCACGCATCATATCAGGCTTACGACAGTTTTATAAATATTGTTTGCTTGAACAGATAACAACAAAAGACCCTACTGCATTACTGGAAGCTCCAAAACTCAAACGGCTATTACCCGATGTTTTGAGTTATGATGAAATTGAAAGCATGCTAAGTAAAATTGATTTAAGCAAGCCTGAAGGCGGGCGAAACAAAGCTATTATAGAAACAATATACAGCTGTGGTTTACGGGTGAGTGAAGCGGTGAATCTTAAAATTTCGAACCTTTACCTAGATGTTGGTTTTATTCGTGTAATTGGTAAAGGAGATAAAGAGCGATTAGTTCCTATTGGCAGCAGTGCTATTAAATACATTCTTATTTACAAAAATGATATTCGTGTACATATGCCGGCAAAACCGGGGAAAGAAGATTTTTTATTTCTCAACAGGTTTGGTAATGAAATGTCGAGAGTTATGATATTTATGATCATTAAAGAACTGGCACGACAGGCAGAGATTAAAAAAAATATTTCACCCCATACATTACGTCATTCATTTGCCACTCATCTTGTAGAAGGTGGTGCCGACTTACGTGCTGTACAGGAAATGTTAGGACATGAAAGCATTACCACCACCGAAATTTACACACATCTCGACAGAGAGTATTTAAGAAAAACGCTGGAACAGTTTCATCCGGGGTTTGGAAAAAAGTAAGAACTTATTATTCTTATGAATAAACAAGTTGAATAGAATTCATAAAAGTACAAGAGTGCGACGCAACAAAAGTTTCATAGTGTTGATATAGCTGGCTACAAAAAATATTTTCCTATCTTCCACACTCAATATTTTTACTTGGCTTTTATAAGAGAAAAAGATACACATGAATTTACTGATGCAGAACTGGTAAGCCTTTACCGGAAGGAAGCTGATTTAAATGTATTGGGTAAACTCTATCAGCGTTACATGGATTTGATCTATGGCGTTTGTTTAAAGTATTTAAAAGATCCTGAAGCTGCTAAAGATGCAGTGATTCATATTTACGAAGAACTTATAAGCAAACTGAAACAACATGAGGTGAGTCATTTTAAAAGCTGGTTGTATACCCTCAGCCGTAATCATTGCCTCATGCAACTACGCAAAGAAAAAGGTCGTAATACGGTAGAAATAGCCGAAAAATTTATGCAAAGCGAGGAAATGCTGCATCTTGACAGCGTAATGGAAAAAGAAAGTCAGCTCAACAGTATGGAAAAATGCCTGGAACAACTTTCTGAAGAACAAAAATCCTGTGTTACTTTGTTTTACCTGCAGGGGAAATGTTATAATGAAATAACTGAGCTAACAGGAATTGAGTGGAATAAAGTACGCAGTTTTATACAAAATGGCCGGAGAAATCTGAAACTTTGTATGGAAAACATGGTTAACCGATAGTTGGAAGTAAATAGTCATAAGTAAAAAACAAAAAAGATCAATTACAACACAAACGATATTGAACGTTACATCAGCAACAAAATGAATGCTGCAGAAATGCATGAGTTTGAACAAGCCATGATGGATGATCCTATGTTAGCGGATGCTGTGGATGGATTTCAATCAAGTGCAGGAAAATTAGTAGTTGCAGATGACTTAGCAGAAATAAAAGAACGTTTAGATGAACGTAATAAAAAATCCGGTGGAATTATTATTGGATCGTTCCGTCAATGGATGAGCATAGCTGCAGGATTGATTATTTTATTGAGTACATCCGTTGTGCTGTACCGCATCTTTTATCAATCAGATGAAAATAAATCTTCACCCGCCGTTGCTGAAGTAACAACAAAAAAAGATACTGTTGTACAAATACCAACTGCAGTTGATTCACAAACTGTAGCATTGAATGAAAAGCAAGTGCCGGCTGTTTTACCATCAACAACAAAACCTGTTCTCAAAAACGAACCCATCAAAGAAAACAAGCCTGCTTTCCAAAAGGATAATACCATTGTTGCCAATGAACAACGAGCAATGAATGATCAGTCAGTTGCAGGATCAACTACACCTGCTCCATCAATGATTGAGATGAAGCAAAAAGAAAATGTATCAATAGAAAAAACAGAAGTTAAAAAAGAAACGGCTGACGTTCAACTTAATAAATTTATTGGCAAAGTGGTTGATGAAAATAACCAACCAATGGCTTTTGCAAATATCAGAGAGAAAAAAAGTGGCATTGGAACCTATGCTGATGCAAATGGAAACTTTACATTACTATCAGCCGACAGTATTTTGAATGTGGAAACTAAATATGCCGGATATTTTGTAACATCAGCACAAATAAAAAGTAATCAGCTGCAAAAAATTGTGTTGAAAGATGAAGCTGTAATTGCTAATGCACCTACACAGGAAAAATTATATGAACGAAACAAAAACCGTCGTTCTGCAATGAAGACAGAAGTAAATGAAAGTGATTATACAGAACCATTTGACGGATGGCAGAAATACAATATTTATGTTGCAAATAACCTGCGTACTGATCTTTTTAAAGATAAAATACAAACTACAGAAACAAAGCAGGTTGAAATTTCATTTGATGTAAACCCCGATGGCAGCATTGCCAACTTAAAAGTTGAACGCTCAAACTGTAATACCTGCAATTCAGAAGCTATCCGACTGTTGAAAGAAGGACCTAAATGGAAATCAAAAACGGGTAAAAAAGAGCGATCCCGATACACGGTTCAATTTTGATTTAAACCATTCATCAAAACTTATGCTCCCTTTCATTGTGTTCCCTACCTTTGGGCACTAAATTAATTGTTATATGAAAAGACTTTTTTTATCAGCTATTTGCATCGCTTCTTTATTTTTCACAGAAGCACAGCAACTTAAAACACCTCAACCTTCTACAACACAAACCATTAAACAGGAATTTGGGTTGGGAAACATTGAGCTTTCATACAGCCGTCCGAATATGAAAGGTCGTAAAATATTTGGCGACCTTGTTCCATTTGGTAAAGTTTGGCGTACAGGAGCCAACTCAGCAACTACATTAACCTTTTCTGATGAAGTAACCATTGGAGGTACAAAAGTGCCAGCAGGAAAATATGGTTTGTTAACCATCCCCGGTGAAAGCGAATGGACAGTTATAATTACAAAACAAACTGATGTAACCTCGCCTGCTGCTTATAAACAAGATCAGGATGTGGTACGTGTAATGGTAAAGCCTTATGTTTTAGCAATGCCGGTTGAAACACTCTCTATGCAGATTGCAAATATCACCGACAATGCTTGTGATATAAGATTAATGTGGGATAAAACTGCTGTTGCAATTCCTGTATTTACTGATGTTGACAGTAAAGTAATGAAGCAAATTGAAAACACAATGAATAATGACAGCCGTCCTTATTTTAGTGCTGCAGTTTATTATTTAGAAAATGGCAAAGATCTTAACAAGGCAGTTGAATGGTTTGATAAAGCTATTGCCCAAAATCCAAAAGCTTTCTGGGTGTATTATCAAAAAGCAAGAGCTTTAGCCAAGCAAGGCAAAAAATCAGAAGCCATGGCTGTTTCTATGAAATCAATGGAACTGGCAAGAGAAGCAAAGAATGATGATTATGTTGCTTTAAATGAGAAGTTGCAGAAAGATTTGAAATAAAAATATTTCAGTTAAAAAATAAAAACCTCACAGATAACTGTGAGGTTTTTATTATAAATATGTTTTTTATTTTCTGATAAAGTATGTACCTGGCAATGCAAAATCGGTAATAGTAGTTGTATTAAAACTGCCCAGATAATAATTGCTGATATCGCAACATGCTGTAAAACGACTGTTATATCCAAATCCCATAGAGTCAGTAATTACATTATTTATTTCCAGATAATATTTATAATAACTTTTATCTACAGTAAAACCAGAAAGAATTGAAGTATCATTCAATTTTATGAATAGCAGTGAGGTATTTTCATAAGATGAACCTGCCGTTTTTTTTGATTTGATTTTAATTTGAGCTGTATCATACATTTTTGTGGAACCGGCTAATAAATCCTGGTTGGCATTATTTAACAAACGAAATGTAAATGCATTTGATTTTACATTTGGACATTCTTCTCTGGCACAACTCTTACCGCAATTGAGAAAAGATGCAGATGTAAAAACAATCGCCATCAAAATGAATAGTTTATTTTTCATACGGCAAAAATAAAGGCATTTATTTAAATGAACTCCCTTTCAGGCTTATTAAAGTTTGAATAATCACAGAAAGAAGAATAACAGCAAAAGTGCCAATTACATTTAACCATAAAAAAGAAATTACATCGAGATAATAAACCCCAATGACAATGATTTCTGAAATGATAGCCGCAATAAATACAGCATTGCCTCCAACCCTTTTAATATAAAATGCAACTAAAAAAATGCCAAGGATAGTACCATAAAACCAACTGCCTAAAATATTAACCGCTTCAATTAAACTATTGCCCAGGTTATAAGCAAAGAAGGCAATCAATATTGAAAAAATTCCCCACGCAAACGTATAAAACTTGCTCCATTTGTATTCTTCAGCATCCGTAAGTTCTTTGGTAGAAAATTTTTTATGAAAATCAATCATAGTACATGATGCCAAAGAATTTAATGCCGCTGCAATACTTCCCCATGCTGCAAGGAAGATGATGGCAATGATCAGCCCGATAAGTCCTTTAGGCAAAACATCTCCAACAAACCGGAGAAAGATATAATTGGTGTCGTTGGTATCTGCATTAGGATCAGCCTTTTTAATGAGGTCTTTCATTTGCTGCCTCACTTTCTTTCCATCTGTTTCTGCCTGTTGAATATTATTTCTTGAAGCTGAGATAGTTGCTTCATCCTCTTGTTTTATTGCACTTGATAATTGAACTGCAGCATCTTTCTTTTTTTCCTGCAACAGGTCATATTGCACAGCAGCTGATTTATATTCATTGGCATAACTGCTGCTAAACACCACTTGCTCCTGTGCTTTATTAAAAAAAGCCGGTGCTTTAAAGAATGAATAATAAGCAAACAGCAAACAACCAATTAACAGAATTAAAAACTGCAGTGGCACTTTTACCAGTCCATTAATTAATAACCCTACCCTGCTTTCTCTTGTATCTTTTGCAGTAAGATAACGGCCCACCTGGCTCTGATCAGTTCCAAAATAACTGAGTGCAAGAAAAAAACCACCAATCAATCCGCTAAAAATATTATAGCGGTCTTTCCAATCAAATCCATTTTCAGTAATTCCCGTAGTTATTACATTCAGCTTACCACTTTTGCCGGCAATTTGCAACGCATCTGTAAATCCAATTCCCTTGGGTAAAGAAGTTACAGCATAATAACCTGCAACAAACATAGCTGCATATATTATGAAGAATTGCAGTTGCTGTGTATACGCTACTGCCTTAGCACCACCCGTTACTGTATAAATAATTAACAGGCCTCCCATTAAAACATTCGTTACATAAATATCCCAGCCCAACATGCTATGTAAAACAAGTGAAGGTGCAAAAATGCTGATGCCTGTACTTAACCCTCTTGATAATAAAAATAAAAAGGAGGTGAGTGATCTGGTTTTTAAATCAAACCGTTTTTCTAAAAACTCATAAGCAGTAAACACTTTCAGTTTCTGAAATAACGGAACAAACGTAATACACAATACAATCATGGCTAAAGGCA
>DAIOWB010000123.1:0-7889 GCA_036758725.1 Lacibacter sp. | reverse complement strand
TTGTTTGCGCCAATTCTGAAATTTTTTCGCATTCTGGCGTGCTGGCACTGTATTCGCTTACCTTCGCATGCCCCCAAGGGGCTTCTGAATTTATTATTTCAAAACAAAAAAACGAATCATTATGGCAAAGAAGGTAAGTGTTACCCCATTGCACGACAGGGTAATTGTAAAACCTGCCCCTGCTGAAGAAAAAACAGCCGGCGGAATTATTATTCCAGATACAGCTAAAGAAAAACCACAGCGTGGAACTGTTGTAGCTGCTGGCCCAGGTAAAAAAGATGAACCAATGACTGTGAAAAGCGGTGATACGGTTCTTTATGGTAAATATGCCGGCACTGAAATTTCAATTGAAGGCAATGATCTCCTCATTATGAGGGAGAGCGATATTTTAGCAATTGTTTAATTAGCTGTTAGCTTTTAGCTAATAGCCACAGTTTCTAAACATCAAATTATCAAATTTTCAAATTTATTTAATTATGGCAAAGCAAATCTTCTTTGATCTTGAAGCAAGAAATAAGATGAAAAAAGGCGTTGACACATTAGCAAACGCTGTTAAAGTAACGTTGGGACCTAAAGGTCGTAACGTAGTTATTGAAAAGAAATTTGGCGCTCCTGCTGTTACCAAAGATGGTGTTACAGTAGCCAAAGAAATTGAACTGGAAGACCTTATTGAAAATATGGGTGCTCAAATGGTAAAAGAAGTAGCAAGCAAAACGGCTGATGTAGCTGGTGATGGTACTACTACTGCAACTGTTCTTGCACAGGCAATTATTACTGAAGGTTTAAAGAACGTAGCTGCCGGTTCAAACCCAATGGATTTAAAACGTGGTATTGATAAAGCAGTTGAAAAAGTGATTGAGAATTTAAAAGCGCAATCACAAACTGTAGGCAACGATATTAAAAAGATTGAAGCAGTTGCAACAATCTCTGCCAACAACGATCCTACCATTGGTAAACTGATTGCAGAAGCAATGCAGAAAGTAGGAAAAGATGGTGTGATTACTGTTGAAGAAGCAAAAGGTACTGAAACAGGAATTGAAGTAGTAGAAGGTATGCAGTTTGATCGTGGTTATATTTCTCCATACTTCGTTACCAACAGCGAAAAGATGGAAGTAGAAATGCAGAACCCGATGATTCTTATCTACGATAAAAAGATTTCTGCAATGAAAGATATCCTCCACATCCTGGAGAAAGTTGCTCAAAGCGGCCGTCCGTTATTAATCATTGCTGAAGATCTGGAAGGTGAAGCGTTGGCAACATTAGTTGTAAACAAATTACGTGGTACATTGAAAGTGGCTGCTGTAAAAGCACCGGGCTTTGGTGACCGCCGTAAAGAAATGCTGCAGGATATTGCCATCCTTACTAAAGGAATTGTTATTAGCGAAGAGCAAGGTTATAAACTGGAGAATGCTGATCTTACTTACTTAGGGCAGGCAACTTCTGTAACTATTGATAAAGACAATACAACTGTTGTAGGTGGTAAAGGAAAGAAAGAAGATATCACTGCAAGAGTAAACCAGATAAAAGCCCAGGTAGAATCTACAACATCTGATTACGATAAAGAAAAATTACAGGAACGCCTTGCTAAATTAAGCGGTGGTGTAGCTGTATTAAATATTGGTGCTGCTACTGAAATGGAAATGAAAGAAAAGAAAGACCGTGTAGATGATGCATTACATGCAACACGTGCTGCTGTTGAAGAAGGCATTGTTCCTGGTGGTGGTACTGCTTTCATTCGTGCCATTTCTGCTTTGGATGGTTTCCGTGGCAGCAACGACGATGAAAAATTAGGTGCTGCTATTGTACGCCGTGCTTTAGAATCTCCAGTACGTACAATTGTTGAAAATGCAGGATTAGAAGGAAGTGTAATTGTAAACCGTATTAAAGAAGGTAAAGGCGATTTTGGTTTCAATGCACGCACTGAAGTTTTTGAAAACTTGTATAAGACTGGTGTTATTGATCCTACAAAAGTTACCCGTGTAGCTTTGGAAAATGCAGCATCTATTGCAGGTATGTTGTTAACAACAGAATGTGTAATTGCTGATAAGCCTAAAAAAGAAGAAGCACATAACCATGGTGCTCCTGATATGGGCGGTATGGGCGGTTATTAATACCAACATAATAAGAAATACAAATCCCGTTTCAATTTTTTGAAACGGGATTTTTTTTAAAAATTAATTTTTATTCAAACCAGCCAAATGTTCCTCCACAGAGCCAGGCAGAATTAAAGCCTGCCTGTATTAACTTCTCTGCAGCATCAGCAGAACGTCCTCCACCTTTACCACAAACAGTTACATACAAATTTTCTTTGCTGAAATGTATTGCTGCGGTATCTAATTCATCAAGCGGTATATGAATGGCTGACGGAATATGTTTTTCATTGTATTCTTCTTTGCTTCTTACATCAATAAAAACAATGTTATTGTCTTCATCAATTTTCTGTTTTAATACATCAGAAGTAATACAGTTAATTGTTGTTTGCATATTGCTCTATGTTTTTGTGGATAAACCAATTCCATAATGTTTTTTATTTCCATCTGCACAACGCATGCGGTAATAAATAATGAGGGAAGAAATGAAAGTGAGTATTCCTATAAAGATGATAGCTGCATTAATGCTGAAAAAATCAGCAATGATGCCGGTAAAGATAGCGCCAATGGCATAACCCATATCACGCCACAATCTGAAGATGCCAATACTCTTTGCTCTGTCTTGCGGATGTGTATTTTCAGCCACCGTTGCAAGAAACGTAGGATATACCATGGCCGTTCCCCAACCTAAAACAGCAGATAAAAAAATAAAGTGAAACATGGTTTGGGCCCATGCCAATGAAACAAGTGCAAGTGCCTGTAATAACATACCGGCATACAGCATTTTTTTCTTACAAAAATAATCGGCCATCTTTCCTGTAAACAATTGGCCAATGCCCCACACAGCAGGATATATGGCAGTAACAATTCCTATTTGCCCCAACGAAAAATCTTTTGCTGCAAGGATGATTGGAAAAATACCCCATACCATTCCATCATTTAAATTATTAATTAATCCTGCCTGTGTAACCGAACCGAGATTTTTATTCTTCCAGGTAGTATCCCAAAAAATATTTTTTAACCGGGGAACTGAACTTGTGGCTGTTTCTTTTGCAACATGGTGTTTGGTATCCTTAATAAAAAAAATACTTCCAACTAGCCCCAGCACTACCAATACAATACCAATGTAAAAAGGGTAGGGACGTAAACCAAACTCACCCGCCACCCAACCGGTTAAAAAAGCAACCAATGCAACAGAAAGATACCCGGCAAACTCATTTAAGCCCATGGCAAAGCCCCGTTGCTTTTCACCCACTAAATCTATTTTCATTACAACTGTGCTTGACCAGGTTAAACCCTGGTTTAAACCTAATAAAATATTGGCAACTATAATCCAGTTCCAGTTTGCAGCAAACATTAACAGAAAAGGAATGGGAACAGCTATCACCCAACCTGCAACAAGTAAATTTTTTCTTCCGAATTTATTGGCTAAAGCACCCGTGTAATAATTTGTGATGGCTTTTACAATACCAAAAACAATAATGAAGGAAAGAATAGCCGTTTTAGCAGCAATGGCAAATTCTTTTTCTGCTATCTGTGGAAGAATGGAACGTTCAAGGCCCACCATGCCACCAACAAAACCATTAATGATGACCAGTAATGTAAATTGTTTAAGGTTTTCTTTTAAGCCGAGTGTAACTGTATGCATATGCCGTTTTACTTTCAAAGTAAAATTCGACAACAAGCTGATCAATCTGTTTTACAAATGATAAATAATTTACTTTCCCGCTCTTATTCTGCTGAGGCTTACTTGTGTAATACCGAGATAGGAAGCGATGTATTTTAAGGGAACCCGTTGAAGAATGTCTGCATGGTCTTTCATTAAATTCTGATAGCGTTCTTCTGCTGTATGAAATTGAAGACTTTCTAAACGGTTAACGGTTTTTACATAAGCTTCTTCAAAAATTTTTCTGAAGAGCCGTTCAAGTTCAGGAAACCGGTCATATAGTTTAAACAGCTCTGTTGAGTTGATAGCAATGAGATCGGTATCTTCTATAGCCTGGATTGCTTTTTTTGATGGCTTGCCTGAAAACAAACTTTCTGCCCTTGCAACAATGTCGTTTTCAAATTCAAAACTTTCTGTAATGTCTGTTTCGTTTTTATAATAATAAATACGCAGTGCTCCTTTGATAATAAAATAAATGGTTCGGCAGGTATGGCCTATGGGTTGTACATCTGTATTTTTTTTAAATGAAATCTCCGAACAGATTTCTGCCAATGCTTCTTCGGCTTCCTTAGAAATGGGATGAATTGTTTTGATGTAGTTGAAAAGTTGCTGCATATCATTATCTGTTCTGATTACGAAAGTAGAACTTTGTACAGGATAATGAAAGGAGTAAAAAAGTTGCTGATCTATTCAACAATTTATTTAAACTCATAAGGTTTGTAATTCAGAATAAATTCACAGAAGGGGAGAAGCTTATGTAGTTGATTCATTTTTTCATTTATCTCATGGCCGTCTGTAAAAGATAACAATAATACTTTCAGCTTTTTTAAAGAGCTGAGCTTTATAATACCATCTGGTGTAACAGATGTTCCACCCAAATGCAAAAGTTCTAAATCTGAAAAGTTATTGATGTATTGTAAACATTCATCATCAATGGCTTTTATTCGTTTCAGCCGCAGTTCTTTCAGATGATGAAGTTGAGTTAAATGTTGAATGCCGTTATTGGTAATATCAGTTTCATCTAAATCGAGCATGTTGATGGATTTAACCCTGCTTACCATGCGTAACAGATCCCTATCACACACATGATCCCATAACCTGAAGTTTACCCGGTGAAGATGTTCAGGAATTTCTATTTTGTTTTTTGGAACATTGAAATAAAAAAAGGCAGACCAGAATTTTTCTTCCTTTAATTGTTCTTCTTTTTGTTTACGCAAGTTGAAAGGAAGTTGATGTTTATCCTGTTTGTAAATTCATGTATCAACCGATGCAACATACAGCTAATAAGGGAATAAATCTTTTTACAGTTTCACTTCTATTGAAAATAATGAAGCAATCCTTTTTATATTAATCCGTTTATTTCAGTTTCAGTTAAAGGTAATAAACGGGAATCTTCCAACGCAGCAGTTCTGTGGCCGATCCCTTGCAAATAAGCTTCATGTTGTGCAAAAGCCATAAAGCTTTCAACACTTTGCTGGCGTATTAGTAATACAGCATCCCAACGTTCATCAGACGGCCCGATTAAATAATGACCACCCTTACCCATAAACAGAATTTCACCACCCGATTTTTTTAAATGGGGCAATGTATGATCAATATAAAGTTGGTAAGCCATCTCACCGCTGATTGGTTCTTTGGGCGAAAGTTCTGGTGCTGATGAGTAATCAGCTGTTTTTTTAAAGCGAAGTAAATTGAGCATTACAACAGGGCCTTGAATATTTTTCATTATAAAATCTCTTCCTGCTTCCTGTGTGGGCATTAAATAGGTTTCTTTCATATGAAATAATTTATTTACAGGTTTACAACTCGTTTTATAAAAAGCAAAAGCAAAAGCTAAAATAAGCTAAATAAAAGTTATTGGATATAAGACTATGCAAATGCAATGTGTATTTTAATGTCATCAACATTTGTGAGGATTCATTTTCAGATGCTTTTTCAGAATGACTTTTCATTTTCTGTTCTTTTAAACATAATGGCTAACATCAACATTGCCAAAGGTGCAGTTATACCCCAAGGGAAACCAAGAATTAAAAGCTTCTCAGAAAATACAGGATAGAAATAGACAATTGTTATGAATGGTGTTACAAGTGCATTCGCAATGAAAGAATACCTAACCCATTTTTGAAAGCCTTGTTTTTCAAAAACCGGGATAGCAACAAGCATGGCTAAGCCCATAAAAATATAACCCAATGCATCAAAATCCCAGAAGAGAGAATGTGGTGTCTGATCAAGAATTTTTATCTCATCATAAGTGCCATCTAATTTATTTGGAAGTACAGTTGCTAACTGTACAACATAATTAGCTGTTACAAACACGGCATAAATAATGGTGAAGATTAAAGCAGCATGGCTCCAGAATTTTTTATTTGGTTCTGTTATATAGTGCAGTGCAAGAATTTCAAGAATAAAAGGAATTACAATTCCTAATGATGATCCATAAATCAACATTTCATCAGCAGGGAAACGTAAGATTTTCAGCACTTGCAGAATTTGTATAACCGAATAAGCCGCTGCAAATAAAAATGCAAGACTGCCAGCTATAAATCCAATTCTGCTTATTGATTTATTTTGATAGTTTTCCAATTTCTTGAAAGGAGTTTTTTTTTGAATGAAATCTTCCTAAGCTCAAAAAACTTTGGGTCACAAAAACTTATGTGCCATTCATTTTTTGTATTGCTTGTTGAATTATGAAAAATATCATTCTGCTTTTTTTAATTTTTCATATTCTTTTTCAACTGTATTTCTGAATTTATAAACATCTAAGTAATTAAACAATAAACCAATGCCCCAACCTAATGTTGGCCAAACGGGCCAGGGATGCGAGTGTGTACCACTGGAAAATAACCAGATTAACCATAACACGCCATTTATTATCAGGTATACAGTGAGGTGCGTTTTAAAATCAGCCCTGGCTTTTGCTTGTTGCCAGAGTTGTTCATTTATTTCTTCTTTCATAAAAATTAGCTTTAAGTACCCATAATAAGGTTACAATGAAGAAAGGTTTTTTGTGCCATTTTTATTGAATGGTAACTCATTACAAAGAGAATGCTATAAAGCAGGGGAAAACAATGATGGGCATCATTCCCATATATGATAAAAAGAATAAAAAAAATTAAGCAGTGGCTGTTTATGGCTAATGGTTTGTAAAAGAAGTAAAACCAGAATAAACTTTAAAAATGATAAAATTCAGATAGGATTCAGAAGCATGGCTAATTAAGTAGGGCAAAATAGAAGTATTCTGAAAGAGTATATATTCTCAGTTGATTGGTTTTGTAAATGATTTTAATGAAGCATTATAAATTAATAGTTTATTCCTGCTAATTTCCCGATAAATCCTAAAATCTTCACTGCAAAATCAGGGGGTTTAACAGCAATAATATCATTTCTGTAATTGCTCATCAGTACACCCAAATACAGTTTTGCTTTTAAATTCATTTTAAAATCTTTTGTTCTGTTTCCGGTTACTTTGTCCAGCACCTTACTTACATCATCGAAATATTCTTCCATTTTTAAAGCAGGTTGGTGTGTATTAAAAACCGTTACAATTTTATCAGTCGGGTTTCTGAAAGTATGTGTTACACCAACAGGCTCAGAAAATTGATGTCCTTTTTTGGCTGTAACCCATTTGTCTTTAATAAAAAATTCCATTTCTCCATCCAGGACTTCATATGTTTCAATGGCATTTGGATGAGTATGAACCAGTGGATCTTTCATATTGCAGCCCGGTAATAATTCCCAATGCAAATCCAATGATTGACCGTTTGTTTGGCTGCTGTTTTTCAGAACAGTAAATTTCATTCCCAGTGGAGTCATATCAATGGTTTTTTTCAATTCTGTCATGTTATCTTATTTAAAAGTTATTGATTCATGTATTTTAAATGAACAAACAGTATTTGCCCAAGTGTAGAATAAAGAATTCCATCTTTAGGTTTACTGAAATTAAATTTATAAAAATATTGATGATTTGTACTAAACTAAATCAGAAACTGCGCCTTGGTTTAAACTATCAGGAATTGAGAAAATGATAAGTTTAAATTGCTTATTACATACAGGAACCCGTGAACTAAATCCTGAATGATTAATTTGTTTGATGAGCCCTTGCCAGTTTTTCCCAAACAGGTACATTAAGGCCT
>DAIOWB010000122.1:0-7902 GCA_036758725.1 Lacibacter sp. | reverse complement strand
TCATCGTTTTACAACAACAGATTATCTGGATGATGTTTCCACAACCTTTGCAGGCCTTGCAGCTTTTCCAATAAATTCACCTGCATCTGTATTACAGGACAGAAGTTTTGAAGTGGGTCCACGTATTGGTACGGCAGGTCAACAAAGAGGATTCAGTGGAAAAAAGGATCAATATATAATGGCAACTATTGGAGTTACATTTAGTTTCTCTTCTTACAAATGCCCATCTGCTAATTAATAAAAGCACACTTAATTTTTCATTTTCTTATCCGGTAAGCAACTGATAAACGAAATAAATAATTGTCGTTTATCTTTTGATTATAAGTATAATTTTTAAACCCCCCTGTATTTCCTAACCTGATACGTCTTAAAATACTATGCCCCGCTTCTGCATTTAAAACGATGTTTTTACTGAGATAAAAATCACTGAAAAAACTAAGTTGATTATCGTTTACCTGTATAAACTTACGGTTGAACAACTGATAACTGTTTGTTACAGCTTTAAATGAAAGCCCGGCATACCAGCGTGGTTTTAATTTTTTTTCAATGATGAATGAACCGGGCAAGGTACCCCACATTTGTAAACTGCTGTCAATTTTATATTCTAATCCGGCTAGTGGCATAAAAAAATTACCAAAAGCTTCACGGTTATAATATAATCCAGCCTTAAGTATGAGTCTTGAGTTTACTTTATAGTTAGTAAGCAGAAACCCGCCTTTCTGCCACGCTTGCGGCAAATTCATTTTTTCCGCATTGTTACGAATGATGAATGTTCCGTTTATTAACCATTTTGTTTTGCGGATGGGAACTAATAATGATATTGGTAACCCCATCCCGGTAGGAAAGTAATAGTCATTTTTAACCGGGAGTTTTATTTGCCAGTTTTCTGCAAACGGACTAACTACAACTACAAAACCTGATTTTTTAAACTGCAATGGAAGTGTAAGGCTTGCATTATAATATTGAAAATGATTTGCATCATGCTTTCTTCTTAACAATCCTGCATCGGGAGATTGTACAGTGCGGATGTTTATTAAATCAACATAAGGTTGAGTGAATGCGTAATGAAATGCAATTATAAATATTACAGATAAAAAAACGGAACGCATAAGCGTGTGTTTTGGATGTATTAAAGCTACAGTTTAGTTAATAGGATTACAAAACAGATGTTTGCAAAAATCAATAGTACACTCAACTTGCTGAACAAAGCTGAATATGCTGATGGGCTGCGGGATGGCAGCGGTAGCCCACAGACACGCCTTAGCGTGGCGAGGACTACAAGCGAACAGCCCGAACTGCAGATTTAACAGGGATTGATAGCCCATAGCCCCACCTACTAAAAAAATTGAGCAAAAATATTATTGTAAATCAGTGTGTTATAAAAGTGCGATAAAAAATACATGCTTAATTGTTTGGTTTGTACAGTGGTGCTCCGCTACCTTTGCGACCCGTTCTTAAAAACGGAATTTAAAACAACAAATCCACGGGATGGCGTGGTAAAAAATTAAAAAAATGAGTAAACTACATTTCACAACCAAACATGCGAACGAGGCTACCGTACAACGTAACTGGTACATTGTTGACGGCACCAATCAAACCGTTGGTCGCATCTGTTCTAAAATTGCTGCGGTTTTGCGTGGCAAGAACAAAGCTTATTACACTCCACATGTAGATTGTGGTGATTATGTAATTGTAACAAATGCTGACAAAGTTGTATTTACAGGTACAAAGATTGATTACAAAGAGTATCACAACTTCAGCGGTTACCCAGGTGGACAGAAAATTGAAATTGCAAAAGACTTACAGCGCCGCAGACCCGAAGTAATTGTTGAGCGTGCTGTAAAAGGGATGTTGCCTAAAAACCGTTTGGGCCGCAAAATGGTTAAAAAATTATTTGTGTATGCAGGTTCAGAACATCCGCATAAAGCACAGCAACCAAAAGAATTTAAATATTAAAACAGCCATTAGCTGTTAGCTAAAGCCCGGTGCTAAAGTTGACAGTCAAAAGCCAAAAGCTAAAAAAAAATGGAAAAGCAAAAAAACGCAGTTGGTCGCCGTAAAGAAGCTATTACCCGTGTGTTCATAAGCAAGGGTAGTGGTGCAATTATTGTGAACGACAAAAATTACAAAGAATACTTTAGCCTGATTTATTTACAAAACCAGGTAGAAGCTCCTTTAAAGTCTATTGAATCTTTAGACAAGTTTGATGTAAAGATTAACGCAAGTGGTGGTGGTATTAAAGGCCAGGCCGAAGCAGTAAAGCTGGGTATTGCCCGTGCATTGCTGGAGGTAAATCCTGAGTATCGTCCAACTTTAAAAGCAGCCGGTTTATTAAAGCGTGATCCACGTGGAGTTGAACGTAAAAAGTTTGGTAAGAAGAAAGCCCGTAGAAGCTTCCAGTTCTCTAAACGTTAATACAATTGTTGGCTTATGGCCGATGCTTGTTAAAGAAAACAATTTTATAAAAATCGATTATACAAATACAATGGAAAATAACACTTCATTACAACAGCAATTACTTGAAGCCGGTGTACACTTTGGACACCTGAAAAAGAAGTGGAACCCTAAGATGTTGCCTTACATCTTTGCTGAAAAGAAAGGTATTCACATCATTGATCTTAACAGAACTGTTGAATCATTACAGGAAACTGCAGCAGTATTGAAACAAATTGCACGCAGTGGTAAAAAGATTTTGTTTGTTGCTACTAAAAAGCAGGCAAAGGAAGTTGTAACTGAGTGTGCTCAGAAAGTGAACATGCCTTATGTTACTGATCGTTGGCTGGGTGGAATGCTTACCAACTTTAATACTGTACGTAAGAGTGTAAAGAAAATGCAGAGTATTGATAAAATGCTTGGCGATGGTTCATTTGACAGCATTACCAAGAAAGAGCGTTTGCAATTAAGTCGTGATAAAGAAAAAATGGAAAAAGTTTTAGGTGGTATTTCTCAAATGGGAAGACTGCCAGCTGCTTTGTTTTTGGTTGATATTGGTCATGAGCATATTGCTTTGGCCGAAGCAAAACGTTTAGGCGTTACCACATTTGGTGTTGTAGATACCAACTGCGATCCAAACAAGGTAGATTACTTTATTCCTGCAAACGATGATGCTACAAAATCTGTTGCTATCATTACTCAATACATAACTGCTGCAATTGCAGAAGGTTTAGCAGAACGTTTAATTGAGAAAGAAGAAGAAGTAGAAGAAGATGTAACAGATAAAGGACCAAGGTTTGATGAAGGTGAAGAAGCCGGAAGAGAAAGAGGCGGACGTGGAAGAGGTGCAGGCCGTGGTGCAGCTGGTGGTCCTGGTGGACCGGGCGGTGCCGGTGGCGCCCCTAAGCGTCGTGTACCAAGTACACAAAAGCGTACATCAAACAGATAAGTGCTGCAGGAAGTAAGAGGTATGATGTAAGAGATGAATTCTATATTCCGTTATTAACAATAACACAAACAAAAAAATGCTTTCTGTATGAGTTTTCTTAAGAACTTTTGCAGGAAGCATTTTTAAATATTCAATTTTCAATTTAAAAATTATAAAGTATGTCAACTGTAACAATAAGTGCACAGGATATTAATAAACTTCGCCAGGCTACAGGTGCTGGTATGATGGATTGCCGTAAAGCGTTAACTGAAACCAATGGCGATTTTGAAGCAGCGATTGACTGGTTGCGTAAGCAGGGTCAGAAAGTTGCAGCAAAGCGTAGTGATCGTGAAGCAAAAGAAGGAGTGGTAATTGCACAAACAAGTGCTGATCATAAAACCGGTTTTGTTGTTTGCATCAGTTGCGAAACAGATTTTGTAAGTAAGAATGCCGATTTTGTTGCGTTTGCACAATCTATTGCTGATGCAGCAGTGGCCAACAATGTAAAAAGTGTTGACGAATTAAATAACGTTGAAGTAAACGGTTCAAAAGTAGCCGATCTTATTAATGATAAGCTGGCAGCTATTGGCGAAAAAATTGGTGTAAGCAAATTTGAACGTATTGAAGCTCCTTATGTTGCTTCTTACATTCATGGTGCAAACAGAATGGGTGTACTGGTAGGAATGAGTAAAGAAGCAGCTGAAGCAGGAAAAGATATTGCTATGCAAATTGCAGCAATGAATCCTGTGGCTGTTGATCCTGAAAGCGTACCAGCTGATGTAGTGGCACGTGAAAAAGATATTATTATGGAACTGATGAAGCAGGACCCTAAGATGGCAGGTAAACCAGAAGAAATGATGGTAAAAATTGCCGAAGGAAAAATGAATGCTTTCTTTAAAGAACAAACTTTATTGGCACAGGCATTTGTAAAAGACGGATCAAAAAGTGTGGGTGATTATTTAAAGAGTGCAGGTGATGTAAAAGTTACTGAATTTAAGAGAGTAGCTTTAGGATAAGAAATTAATTTATTCATAGATATTAATCCCGTGCAGTTTTGCACGGGATTTTTTAATTACCGAATCTTTGACTTTAAGTTTTTAACTACAGTACATTTGATGAATTAAACAAAATGTTATGAACGATCAGCTTCAGTTTCTTCAACAACAATATATAAGTATTATAAAAAACGCTGATACAGAAGTAACACCCAAATGGGGCAAAATGAATTTTCAGCAAATGATAGAGCATGTATCAGCTTTCTTTAAAGTATCAACCAAAAAGTTGCATTTTGATCTTGTATCTGCACCTGAGCATTTAGTAAAACTCAAAGAATTTTTAATGAGTGAAAAGGAATTCAGAGAAAACACAAAAGCACCTTCTGTAATAATTGGTGAAGATCCGCTACCTGTACATTATCAAACTTTAGAAAAAGCTATTGAACATTTGGAAATAGAAGTAACCCATTTTTTTACCTTCTTTGAACAAAACCCGGGAATAAAATCGCTACATCCTGTTTTTGGCGAATTGAATTTTGATGAATGGGTTCGCCTGCATTATAAACACGTAACACATCATTTAAGGCAGTTTGGATTGCTTTAAACAAAAAGAATATCTTATTAAGCCGTCGGGTATGACGGCTTTTTCATTTTAACTTCGCAACTCAACGATTTTGCTATATGTATCAACTCGGCAATTATATTACCGGCCATTGGATTAATGGCGACGGACAGGGCCAGCTTCTTTACAATGCAGTAACCGGAAAAGAAATCGGTTCGGCTTCAACCAAGGGATTAGATTTTAAAGCAATTACCAACTATGCAAGAACAGTGGGCAATCCTGCACTCCGCAAAATGACTTTTCATGAAAGAGGCAATATGCTCAAAGCTTTGGCTCTTCATTTAAGAAATCATCTGGAAAAATTTTATGCTATCAGCTACCAAACCGGTGCAACCAAAGCAGATAGCTGGGTAGATATTGAAGGGGGTATCGGAAATTTATTTGCCAATGCATCATTGCGAAGAAAATTTCCAAACGAAACATTTTGTATTGATGGTGAAAGCCATAACCTCAGTAAGAACAATACATTCATGGGTACACATATACTGGTGCCAAAAGAAGGAGTAGCTATTCATATCAATGCATTTAATTTTCCTGTGTGGGGAATGCTTGAAAAAATAGCAGTGAATTTATTAGCAGGTATGCCGGCCATAGTAAAACCAGCTACAGTTACATCATACTTAACTGAATCAGTTGTAAAAGAAATTATTGCATCAAACATTTTACCCGAAGGGGCATTGCAATTAATTTGTGGTAGTGCCGGTGATTTACTTGATCATGTTATATCGCAGGATGTTGTTACGTTTACAGGATCAGCAACAACCGGATTAATGCTTAAATCAAATCCCAATATTTTAAGAGAAAATGTTCCTTTTACCATGGAAGCAGATTCACTTAATTGTATTGTATTGGGTGAAGATGTTACTCCCGATAAACCTGAATGGGAAATATTTGTAAAAGAAGTACGTAAAGAGATGACTTTGAAAGCCGGTCAGCGTTGTACAGGCATCCGCAGAATATTTGTACCTGAAAATAAAATGGAAGATCTGTGGAAAGCCATTTCAACTTCGCTAGCACAAACAACTATTGGCAATCCGTTAAATGAAAAAGTAAGAATGGGTTCATTGGCTGGTGAAACACAACGCAGAGAAGTAAGAGAACAGGTACAGAAGTTATTAGCCTCCTCTCAAATTGTATATGGAAGTTTAGATAGCGTAAATGTAGTTGATGCCGATGCACAAACAGGTGCATTCTTATCGCCTGTTTTATTAATGAATGAAAAACCATTTGAAGCAACAGCAGCACATGAAGTAGAAGCTTTTGGCCCGGTAAGTACAATCATGCCATACAAAAATTTAGACGAAGCGATTACTCTGAGCAAATTAGGGAAAGGCAGTTTATGTTCTACTATTGTTAGTGCTGATTATAAAATTGCAAAGCAATATGTAATTAATGCCGCAACACATCATGGACGAATATTGGTTTTAAATAATGAATGTGCAAAAGAAAGTACCGGCCACGGTTCTCCTTTGCCGTTATTAGTACATGGTGGTCCGGGCCGTGCTGGCGGTGGAGAAGAAATGGGGGGCATTCGTGGAGTAAAACATTATTTGCAACGAACAGCTTTGCAAGGTTCGCCAACAACTATTACTGAAATTACAAATGTGTACCAACAATATGCAAAAGCCCGCCTGAACGATTCATTCGGGCAGGAAAAAGACCCGGGCAAGCATCCGTTTAAAAAGTATTTTGAAGAGTTGCAAATTGGTGAACAGATAATTACAGAGAAAAGAGTCATTACTTCAGAAGATATTGATCGGTTTGCTGATTTAAGCGGGGATCATTTTTATGCTCATATTAAAACAACTGATTTTACCGGAACCATGTTTGAGCAACAGGTAGCTCATGGCTATTTTATTATGAGTATTGCGGCAGGTTTATTTGTTGACAGCTATGAGAAAAATCCTGTTTTATTGAATTATGGAATTGATGAACTTCGTTTTACCAAACCGGTTTACCCGGGTTCAGAAATTTACATCCGGTTTACCTGTAAAGAAAAGTTATTAAATGATAAAAGGGTGGTTGAAAACCCTGAAGATTTTAAACGGGGCGATGATATTGAAAAAGGGATTGTAAAATGGATGGTGGAAATGCTGGATGAAACAAACGAAATAACCGGCGTAGCAACCATTTTAACAATGGTTAAGAAAAAGAAACAATAGATCATTGTTTTTTATTAAGCAGAATAGTAATTTGAAACTGAAAAAATAAATTTATGTCGAATCATATTGGCGATGCTTACGTAAAAACTGAAGTGCACAAAGGAATTGCAACAATTGAATTTTATCATCCGCAAAGCAATTCATTGCCTGGGAAATTATTAAAAAACCTTACTCATGCTATAGCACATGCCGGTACAGATCCTAAGGTGATCGTTATCATTTTAAAATCAGCAGGAGGAAAGGCATTTTGTGCTGGTGCCAGTTTTGAAGAATTAACTTCTATTAAGAATGAAACTGAAGGATTAGAATTTTTTACTGGTTTTGCTAATGTAATTAATGCCATGAGAAAATGCCCCAAGTTGATTATTGGCCGTGTTCATGGCAAATGTGTAGGAGGAGGTGTAGGTTTGGTTGCAGCTGTTGATTATGCCATTGCAGTACAGGGTGCTGATGTAAAATTAAGCGAGCTGGCCATTGCTATTGGTCCATTTGTAGTAGGCCCTGCAGTTGAAAGAAAAATTGGCGTATCAGCTTTTAGCACATTGGCAATTGATGCGGGCTCATTTAGAAATGCAGAATGGGCAAGAAAAAGAGGATTGTATTCAGAAGTACATGATTCAATTGAAAATATGGACGAAGCTATTATTCGTTTATCAACAACACTTTCCCATTCATCTCCCGAAGCAATGGCTGAAATGAAAAAAGTATTCTGGAAAGGAACAGAAAACTGGGATACGCTATTAGTTGAAAGAGCAAAGATCA
>DAIOWB010000121.1:0-7927 GCA_036758725.1 Lacibacter sp. | reverse complement strand
CAGGAGAGAGCAAATCCAGAATTGATTGATCAAAACAGGCGCAAGCGTATTGCCAAAGGCTGTGGTAAGGATATTGCAGAAGTAAATGCTTTTATGAAACAGTTTGAACAAATGAAGCAGATGATGAGCACAATGAGCAAAATGCCAATGGGAGGTAAAATGCTTCCTGGTATGGGCCGCAGATAAATTTAAACTTTGGGTTGGAATTGTGGCTGTTTGCAGCTAAATTTGCACTCCGAATTTAATTTAACCTAATTATTCACGCATTTAAATTTTAATTTACGATGCCAGTCAAAATCCGACTACAAAGACACGGATCTAAAAAAAGACCGTTCTATTTCATCGTCGTGGCCGACGCAAGGGCCCCAAGAGATGGAAAATTCATTCAGAAAATTGGAACTTACAACCCTGTAACAGAGCCTGCTGTGATCCAAATTGATCGTCAGAAAGCACTGGAGTGGTTAACAAAAGGAGCTCAGCCAACTGATACAGTTCGCAAGATTCTTTCAACCAAAGGTGTATTGTTCCTGAAACATTTGTTACGTGGTGTAAGTCTTGGTTTGTTTGATCAGGCCGCTGCTATGGAAAAATTCCAGGCATGGCATGTTGAACACGAAGCTGCAGAAGCTAAGAAAAGAGATGAAGCACGCCGTAGCCGTTTCAAACAACGCAGTGGTGGTAATTTTCAACGCCGTCCTTTTGCTCCTAAGAAAGAGGAAGGTGGCGAAGCACCCGCAGGAGAATAATTTTACATTACTTCTTCATAAAAGATCCCCCGATTATTCGGGGGATTTTTTTTAGGTAGCCTCATCCTCCACCTCCTTCTCCAAAAGAGAAGGAGCGGTGCTGCAGAATATTGTTAAGCATTATTGCTTCCATATCAACAAAAAATATAGCCGATCATTACTTAAACTCTCAAGCAGGTTTGGGCTGTGAGTCAATAACTTTTTAACTCACCCTCGTTCCCTCTCCAAAGGAAAGGGAGGCTAAACTTTATTTTTTTTCATCTTTTGTGATTAAGCATTTCAACATTTTCAATATATCGGTTACATTTTAAAGAGATTGATAATTTCATAGTTTTTGAGTAGTTAGGGCTGTGCTTTGATGGCTTCCCCTTTTGGGGGAAGTCGGAAGGGGGCTGCTCTTTGTTATCTTTGCGTCATGGATCAATATTTCAGCATCGGACAAATTGTTGCCACTTTCGGATTAAACGGGGAAGTTGTACTTAAACATAATCTGGGAAAAAAAACAGCACTTAAGGGACTGGAAGTATTGTTCATAGAAGAAGCGAAAGACAAATTCCTGCCTTATTTTATTACTGCTGCTAAAATAAAAAATGAAGCAGAGGTTTATTTAACCATTGATGGCATTACCAATAAAGAAGATGCAAAAAAAATAACTGCAAAGAAGGTTTGGTTATTGGAAGATGATTTTAAAAAACATACAGGTAAAGCTGCTGCTATTTCATTGATTGGTTATATGATGATTGACGGTAAAAAAGAACTAGGGAATGTACTGGAAGTAATTGAACAACCGTTGCAGATTTTATGTCGTTTGGAAATTGCAGGCAAGGAAGTGTTGATTCCGCTTCATGAAGAAACCATCCGAAGCATTAATCATAAAAAGAAACAGGTGCTGGTAGAATTACCCGAAGGTTTGCTGGAAGTTTATTTGGGGTAATTATTTAAAATCACTCCGTATAAAATCTACCAACAACTTCATACGGTAATATAAATTACTAATCATCAGCTGCACATTGTTCTTCACTTTTTCAACAGAACCTTTGTTCATCTTTTTGAGCAACTTGAGCTCCACAATTTTTTCATCAATTTTTTCAATCAGTTTTTCTGCCGTCCAGCCAATGTATTTTTTATTGCGCTCATCAAACACATGATACGGTTCAATACCACCAGCTTTTAATTTTTTGAAAGTGAAATTATTTTTTATTGCATCTTGTATAGCATCATTGCTCAATAAATCAATAATCGTATCAGGCGACACATCATTCATATAAGCATTTTTGAAAATGTTGAGGTTGTTCCTCAATTCCATAAGCACCTGTTTTTTCAAAACATCATTTGTTTTGGATTGCTTGTGCAAAAAGGAGATGAGATTATCTAAAGGTGCAATGCCGCTTTTAAGCCAGTCGAGATTCATATGGTAAATTATATTTCAAGATAGCAAATTCTCAGATAGTTCACCCTGTGATCTCTGTGTCTCTGCGTGAAATTGTCTGTTTTCTATTTTACCTCTTTTCTGCTCTTAGCTCTAACTTTACAATCCTGTCACAACAACGCATCATAGCACACTTTGACCTTGATACTTTTTTTGTATCGGTAGAACGTTTGAACGATCCTTCACTTGTTGGAAAACCTGTGATTGTTGGTGGTTCAAAAGAAAGAGGAGTTGTGAGTACATGCAGTTATGAAACAAGAGTATTTGGTGTACACAGTGGAATGCCAATGAAGCAGGCCATGAAACTTTGTCCGCATGCAATTGTAATGCAAGGCACAAGAGGTGATTACAGCCGTTACTCCCGGTGGGTAACAGATATTGTAGCTGCTAAAGCGCCTTTGTTTGAAAAAGCTTCTATTGATGAATTTTATATTGATCTTACGGGTATGGATCGGTTTTTTGATCCGGTGCAATGGACGGTGGACTTGAGAAAAGAAATTATTGATCAAACAAAACTTCCAATCTCTTTTGCTCTGGCAAGTAATAAACTGGTTGCAAAAATTGCAACCGATATGGCAAAGCCCAACAATTATATTGTAGTAGAGTTTGGAAAAGAAAAAGAATTTCTTGCCCCGTTAAAAGTGAATAAAATACCCGGTGTGGGTGAACATGCATTTCATGCATTGCTTGATATTGGAATTGAAACAATTGCTGATCTACAGAATGCAAACCCGGCTATGCTTGAACAACAATTAGGCAAGCATGGTAGAGATTTATGGCGGAGAGCTTATGGAATCAGCTTTGGTGAAGTGCATGCCTATCATGAATCAAAATCCATATCCAGTGAAAATACATTTCATGAAAATAAAAGTGAAATGGAGTTTCTTGAATCGGAAATTGTACGACTTACTGAAAAGATTGCTCATGAATTACGAAAAGAAAATAAAATGGCAGGATGTATTGCCATTAAAATCCGTTATCCCGATTTTGAAACACAACAACGGCAGGCGAGTATTCCATACACTTTTTATGATGATGAATTAATTTATAATGCCAAGCAATTATTTCATCAGCTTTATAAAAAAGGAAAACCAGTACGCTTACTTGGAGTAAGGTTGAGTGAATTAACTGATGAAGCTGCACAAACCAATCTCTTCCAGGATGTGCAAAAGAAAAATGATTTGTACAAAGCTATTGATGAAGTGAAAGATCGCTTTGGAAAATCATTTCTTACAAAAGGGCGAAATGCAAAAAAGAAAGAAGGAAAGGATGATGATTTATCTGAAATTTCCTAACCGTTTTTATTTAATCCATTTTTCAAATTGTTGTAATAAAGCTTTCAGGTCTTTTGAGAGCGGTGCTTCCAGTTCAACCGTTTTCCCGTTTACATCATTGAATTTAAGTTTCCATGCATGTAATGCAAGGCGGTTGAGCAACGGACGTTCTTCATCATCTGCTTTAGAAAGTTTAAATTTTTTTCTTTTAAGAGATGAAAGAAGTATTGGGGCTGCTGTGCCATATACTTCATCACATACAATTGGATGACCAATATGTTTCATGTGTACACGTATCTGGTGTGTGCGCCCTGTATGAATCTGAAATTGCATCCATGTATACTGCCCATGTTCTTCGAAAACTTTATATTCTGTAAGTGAAGCTCTTCCTTTTTGATGTGTGATATAGGTTGTTTTTTTTGTTGGATGTTCCATAATAGGAGCATCAACGCTTCCTACTTTGTTCACAAGAATACCATGCACAAGGCCCAGGTAAAATTTTTCTACAACACGTTCTTCAAATTGCATAGAAAGAAGTTTGTGTGTTTCTTCATCTTTTGCAAACAGAATTAATCCACTGGTAAATTTATCAAGACGATGAACAACCCACACTCTTCCATACTTTTCATTCAGCCAGTCTTTTAAAGATGGTTCACTTTGCTTTCGATCAGGAATAGACAATAAGCCGGAAGGTTTGTTGAGTGCAACCCAGTGATCCGTTTCAGCAATGATTTCAATTTTATTCTTCATCTCTGTTCTTTCCTTTTACTTCTTCTTTCTTTTTTACGAATGATTTATTTAAGAATTTTAGCAATCTTACTTCTTTCTCATTGAGGTAACGCCATTTGCCACGGTCTACATTTTTCTTGGTAAGATTGGCAAACAAAACTCTGTCCAACGCCTTAACATCATAACCCAAAGCTTCAAACATACGGCGAACAATACGGTTACGGCCACTATGAATTTCAATACCAATTATTTTTTTGTCTTTGGGGTCGGCATAGCCCAATGCATCAGGTGCAATAAACCCATCTTCCAATGTTAAACCTGCTAATAATTTTTCAAAATCTTTTTTATCTAAATTTCTGTCGAGTGTTACTTCATATACTTTTTTAACCTGGTAGCTGGGATGTGATAATTTTTGTGTGAGTTCGCCATCGTTGGTTAATAACAAAACGCCTGTTGTATTCCGATCTAATCTGCCAACAGGATAAATCCTTTGCGTTGAAACACCTTTCATTAAATCCATAATGGTTCTTCTGCCTTGTGGATCTTCTGAAGTAGTGATGTAATCTTTTGGTTTATTGAGTAAGATGTACACCAGTTCTTTTTGAATATTAATCTTCTTGCCATTTACTTTCACCTCATCTTTATCAGTTACTTTATGTCCCGGTTCGGTTATAATTTTGTCATTGACCAACACAGTTCCTGTCTTAATTACATCGGCCGCTTCTCTTCGGCTGCAAACACCGCAATGGGCCAGGTATTTGTTTAAAGGCATTAAGCCATCTGTATTTTCTCTTTTAAATGTAATGGGTTGAGATGGAGTTTGTGCTTTTGATTTAAAAGCCTCATCCTTTTTTTTATAATCGGTAGATTGGGGTTTAAAACTTTTTTCTACTGCTTTCTTCTTTGCAAAATATTCGTTCTTTTCTGCTCTTGCTTTTTTCTTTTCCTGGCGGAATTCTTCTTTCTTTTGAGCATTACTTTTCTGACTTGAATAATTTCCGAAACTGCTTTTTGCCATTTTGTTTGTATTTGCTGTTTTGCAACAGGAGTTAAAATTGTTATAAGATTTAGGTAATAAGTTTTAAGTTAAGAAATTCAGTAAATTTTTTAGCCTTATACTTATTACTTACAACTTATCACTTACTACTTCTTTATTCGCTAATTGTCCGCATGCTGCATCAATATCTTTACCTCTGCTTCTTCTTAATCTTGCATTTACTTTATGTTTTTCAAGATAAGCCATAAATGCATTTGTCACTTTTTCATCAGGCTTTTGATAAGATGCTTTGTCAATAGGATTGTATTCAATAATATTAATTAAATCTGCAGGAACCTGCCGGTATAGTTTTATCAGTTCTTCTGCATCTTTCAAACTGTCGTTAAAATCTTTAAACAGGATATATTCAAACGTAATTTCATTTCCTGTTTTCTTATAAAAATAATTCAATGCATCTACTATTGATTTGATATTGTTGGTATCATTAATGGGCATTATTTCATGACGCTTGGCATCATTTGCAGCATGTAGTGATAAAGCCAGTTTAAACTTTACTTCATCATCACCCAATTGTTTTATTTGTTTGGCAACACCGGCAGTTGATACAGTAATCCGTCTGGGGCTCATTCCCAAGCCATCGGGTGAGGTAATACGTTCAATTGCTTTCAATACATTTTTATAATTCAACAAAGGTTCACCCATGCCCATGAAAACAATATTGGTGAGCTTCTTATTATAAACTTTTTCACTTTGTTGATTTATAAGAGCAACCTGATCATAAATTTCATCATAATTCAAATTCCGTTTCCGGTCAATATATCCGGTTGCACAAAACTTACAGGTAAGAGAACATCCGATTTGTGAAGACACACAGGCGGTTTTGCGTTCATCGGTAGGAATTAATACACCTTCAATTAAATGCCCTTCATGTGTACGGAATCTTGACTTTACTGTTCCGTCAGCAGAGTATTGTGTTGCATCTACTGTAAGTGCAGGTAAGGTAAAGGTTTCGCCCAGTTTTTGACGCAGCTCTTTACTGAGATTGGTCATATCAGCAAAACTATAAGCATGCTTCTGCCAAATCCATTCATAAACCTGTTTTGCCCTGAATTTTTTTTCACCAATGCTTTCAAAGAAACTGTTTATTTCTTCAAGACTTAAGTGGCGGATATTTCGCTCGTTCGCTACTTGCATAGCGGCAAAGGTACAAAGCTTAATTGAATGGATTGAGTTCTTTACTTTTGAGCTATATACTTTATTATGAAACCTGTTTATATAATTGATTCGGTTAGAACTCCTATTGGCAAATATGGCGGGGCATTAGCCTCAGTTAGACCTGATGATTTATTGGCCCATGTGATTAAAGCAGTCATTCTCAGAAATTCATCTATTGATGTAAATGCTATTGAAGATGTAATTGCCGGTGCCGCAAATCAAAGCGGAGAAGATAACAGGAACGTTGCACGTATGGCTGCATTGCTGGCTGGCTTGCCTGTTACAGTAAGCGGAACAACTGTAAACCGTTTATGTGCAAGTGGTTTACAGGCTATTATGGATGCATCAAGAAGTATTGCTTGTGGCGATGGAGATTTGTTTATTGCCTGTGGTGTGGAAAGTATGAGCAGGGCACCTTTTGTTATTGCTAAACAATCAGAAGCATATGGACGTAAGGCAGAATTATTTGATACTACAATGGGTTGGAGGTTTATCAATTCTAAATTAGCTGAGATGTATCATCCTTTTTCAATGGGTGAAACAGCAGAGAATGTTGCCAAACAATGGCAGATTTCACGACTTGCCCAGGATATGTTTGCCTGCGAAAGTCAGGAGAGATATTTTGCAGCTTTGTCTTCAGGAAAATGGAAAGATGAAATTATTCCTGTTGAGTCGATGGTTGGAAAAGAAGTAAGATTGATTGATGAAGATGAACATCCACGTAAAACTTCAATTGAGCTGCTTGCAAAACTAAAGCCTGCTTTTATAAAAGACGGAACTGTAACTGCCGGTAATGCAAGCGGTATTAATGATGGTGCAGCAGCTATGTTGCTGGCCAGTGAAGAAGCTGTAAAGAAATATAACCTGAAACCCATTGCAACAATTAAATCAATGGCTGTTGCAGGAGTTGATCCGTCCATCATGGGTATTGGCCCGGTACCGGCTACAAAAAAAGCTTTACAACGGGCAGGCCTCTCCGTTAGTGATTTGGATTTAATTGAATTGAATGAGGCATTTGCATCACAAAGCATCGCCTGTATTCATGATCTCGGTCTTGATCTGCAAAAAGTAAATGTCAATGGCGGAGCCATTGCATTGGGTCATCCGTTAGGTTGCAGCGGAGTGCGTATTTCAACCACTTTATTACATGAAATGAAAAGAAGAAAAAGTAAATATGGATTGGCAACCATGTGTGTGGGTGTGGGACAAGGATCAGCAATAATCTACGAGAATATAATTTAATAAAAGCCAACTGATCTGTTGGCTTTTACGAACTTTTTTATAATAGGCTGGCTTTTATTTTAAACCTGATTGCTGCTTTAATATCAACAGCCTGCGTTAAGGTTTCTCTAGTTACTACTTTAGTACGAAGCCTGTAGTTACTTGCTTTTACATACTTCAACAGGTTTTGTTGTGCTGGATTAAGTATTATCGTTTGTGTGGTTGAAGAAATATTATCCAGCGAAGCAAGCTCAACTTCATCACTTCCATCAGTTGAAATAAATATCTGAATCGATTTTAAAAAGCTGAATGTTTT
>DAIOWB010000120.1:0-7971 GCA_036758725.1 Lacibacter sp. | reverse complement strand
AAATTCTTCTGTTAATATTCATAGTGCAATTTTATCAAACAATCACGGCAAAAGTAAGGGATAAATACAGATGATGGAACCGGCTGCTGAACAAGTGGCATCGGTTGTTGTGTCACTCACTTGTACATTCTGTTTTTATGGCAGCAATAAGCAGAACAGGATTACATAACGGTACAATAAAACTTTCAAATATTAAGATAAATCTGAAGGAAGCTTAAACGTAAAATATTTCTGTGAAAAATAACTGAACGCAACTACAAATACGGTGGTACAAATTTTGGCCAGTGTTGCATACATGCCAAAGGTTTCTACAAAAAGTTTCAGGAAAAAATAATTAAGTAAAATGGCTCCGGCAACCACCACCATATATTTTGGAAGTTGTTCCCTTTTACGTACGGCCGATCCTTCAAACACAACATACCTGCTTAAAAAAAAGCCAACAGGAAAAGTAATTGCAAACGACATGAGGAATGCAGCAATATGCGGACTAATTGTAAACCAGGGTGTATGTAACATTTCCCTATGAAGAATAAACCTGTAACTGATATAAAACAAAATTATATCAAGAACTGTATTACCGCCACCACAAGCAGCATAACGAAATGTTGTTAATGGAAATATTTTTTTAAATGGAGGATAAAACCAATCAATTACAGCATGTATAAATTCTACAATTTTATTTATCATTGGAATTGCAAAGATAAAGTTTAAAACAGGAATCTCTTCAAATCGTCATGTCGAGGAACGAGACATCCCGGTGAATTGATACTGTTTCAATTTTTTGTAACCTCCAGTAACTCGAGGTTACATAATTCTTTTTAAAAAAACAATCCATTTAAAAACAGTTTACTGGTACCAAACCAAAATGCACGGAAGTTCATATTCTCACTGTAAGTAATTACTTTTCCTCTGCCTATATTTTCAATATTTACAATGGCATTGTTTTTAATCTTATCAACATAACTCTTGTGCAGGTAACCACTTTGCAAAGGATTATCGGTAAGTATTACAGGAGAATCGTATGGATTATTATTCTGATCCATAAACAACGTATTGGCTTTAAAAATGCTGATTGTTTTTGTATGATAACCATAACAGATTGGATGTGTCATATCTATCCGGGCTTCAAATATAGAACCCGGCATTTCCCTGGCTCTTGTTTCATCTGCTCTCATGTTATACGCAAGCATTACTGTACTGTCACCCTTCAATTCATCAGCTTTATAAATTGTTTTTGTAATACCTGAAGCTGAAAGAAAAACTCCTGCATTTTCAAAAGCCAATACTGTACCACCATTAGTAATCCATGCTTTTAATTTATCCTGTGCAGCTTTATCCATGTTTCTATAAGTACCCTCAGGCATAATAATAATGTTATAACTGTTTATACTAACAGCATTCAAGCGTTCAACTTCAATCAATGTTGATGGTATACGCATCCGCTGATCAAGCATATGCCATATTTCACCAGCATCGTTTCCACTTACACCAGTACCACCCATTAATAAAATTTTTGGTGTTCTTGTGTTTACAAAACTTCCGCTGCCTAAATCAATTCCTGAAGTTGACAACCCACTTGTAAGTGCATAAACCTGTACACCTGTTGCAGACACAGCATTTGCAATGAGCTTTTGTATCTCTTCGCTGCTTTTGTTTTGGTTTTTAACCGGAATTAGAATGGTACCATAGGTAAATTTCTTTTTGCCATTTACTGTTGCCGATTCAAATTGCTGTGTTGCAACTTTTGTAATCAATCCTTTTGTTTGTAATGCATATAAAAGTTTTGGAGCGTAAAAATCATCCCACTCAAATGCATAAGCATAGTTACTGTTGTTGCCTATAATTGTTCCAACCGGTTTCTTTACTTCATCAACCATTGCACCTGTAGACACAGGCATTGATTTTAATTCAGCATAAGCTATACCCATTGCCAATGGAAAAGTCCAGCTGGTGATATCATAAAACAAACTGTCTTCATACCTGAGTGTTTTTTCAAAAATCGTTTTTACCAATTTGTATTGCGATTGATTTGTAGGTACTATCCATGAACTGCCTGCTGAAAATGTTTTCCCATCAGCATCTAAGCTTTGTTTGTTTTCAAAAACTTCAATCTTGTGCCTTTTCATCATTTCAATGAAAAGTGCATTACGGCTTTGATCAAAAGCATCACCAAAAACATAAGCTTTAACAGAAGTTGTAGTAGCCTCTTGTTTTACATTATTATAAAATTCCCGTTGATAACTTAATAAATCTTTACGCAGGTTTCTTGCAGCTTCCAATGTAGATAAAGCTGTAGTAAATTGATTACGTACAGTGAATGGAAATGTGAGTAATCCATTTTCAGTTTGTTGAGCATGTCCCCTGCTGCTTGCCTGTTCAAACAAAATGCCAATGCCTCCATGAATATCAGGAAACGTAGAACCTTTGCCATAATAAAAATCATCATAGCCTTCTTTGGTAAAATAAAAAGAACCAATACTATCTAAAAATTTTGCATGATAGTTTCCAATAGCACCGGTAAGTTCCTGGTTCTTTTTTGGTGTGTTGGGATTAACACGACTTGGTACACCAGGTTGAAAAAAGAAAGTTGAATTGCTTCCCATTTCATGATGATCAGTTAAAATGTTTGGCCTCCAGTCGTGAAATATTTTTAAGCGGTTCTGGCTTTCTGGTTGTTGTGCTGGCAACCAATCACGGTTTAAATCAAACCAATAATGATTGGTTCTTCCTCCGGGCCAAACTTCATTAAACTCACTGGCATTAGGATCTGTTACTGATGTGGCACTTTTATGTGTATTTACCCAGCTGGCAAACCTGTTTAAACCATCAGGATTAAATGAAGGATCTAAAATAATCACCGTATTAGATAGCAATTCATCTATTTGTGCACCTTGTGCAGCTGCCAGGTAATAAATTAATAACAAACTCATATTGGCCCCACTTGGTTCATTGCCATGAATGCTGCATCCAATCCATACTACCGCCGGCATTTCAGTTACATTAAGCGATGCATTTTTTGTTGGGTCTTGTAAGTGAATATGCTGCTGACGAATAGTTTCAAGTTTTGCATGATTGGCTGCTGATGTAATAAATAATGCCAGTTGCTGCCTCCCTTCATGTGTTGTACCTGTTACTTTTAAAGTAACCCTGTCACTGGCGGCATCAACTGCTTTCATATAATTTACTAAGCGGTCGTGTGTAATATGCCACTCTCCTACTTCATGCCCTACAATTTCTTTTGGTGCAGGTATGGAACTATTATATGTTACAGAAGTTGGCAGGTAATAAGAAAGTGGTTGTGCAAATGCAGAAAAAGAAAACGCAAGCATCAGAATAAGCAGTATACGGTTCATACAATTGTTTTTAGATTATCGAATATAAGTAAGAAATACACTTGGAGACTAAGACTATTCAGAAGTTTTATGAACGGCATCAACTTCAAAGAACTTAAATTTGTAAAAAAATAAAATGCGGTTAATATCAGTCATTCTTTTATTGTTTTTTGTTGGTTGTAACAGTAACGCTCAGAAGAGTAGTGAAATGAATGTTGATGAATTTGAAAAAGCATTAACAGGAAAAGATGTTCAGTTGCTGGATGTACGAACTGCCAATGAATTCAGGATGGGTTATATAAAAGGTGCTTTACAGGCAAACTGGAATAATAGCTCAGAATTTGAAGAAAGAGTTGCTGCATTGGATAAAAATAAACCTGTGTTTGTTTACTGTTTAAGCGGTGCCCGTAGTTTTGCTGCTGCTGACTGGATGAGGGAAAACGGTTTTAAACAAGTTGTAAATCTTGAAAGTGGTTTTAGCAGCTGGAAAAGAAACGGCAAACCTGTTGAAGGCATGCAGAATGTACCTCAAATGACCATGGCCGACTATCAACAACAAATCACCGGCAAAGAATATGTATTGGTAGATTTTGGAGCAGAATGGTGCCCGCCATGTAAAAAAATGGAACCTGTCATCAATCAGTTTCTTGCTGATAATAAGCAAATACAATTTTTAAAAATTGATGGGGGTGTACATACAGATTTGATGAAGCAATTAAATGCTGAGGGATTACCAACTTTTCTTTTACTTAAAAACGGACAGGAAGTATGGCGTTACAAGGGCATTCTTACTTTAGATGAATTGGTAAAAATATGGCACGAAAAAAAATAATTTTTTTCTGTTTCCCCCTGCTCTATACTAACTTAATTAAATAAACATCTTCCTTAAATTTATACTCTCAAAGTAAACAACTATGCAAAAAATATTTTCTTTTATATTATTTATTTCAATAACTAGTGAGTTGTTTTCACAGCAACGAATGAATCAATGTGGATTTATAATTCCTGACAAAGTAATGATTCCGCAAAGCCGTTTTGCCAGTGTATATGAAGCCAGAGGAATTTTACAGAACATGCTGGATACTATTCAATGGAAAGAAAATTTTCAGATGCGGGAAGAAAATGGAATAAACAATGCTTACGCCACCATCATAAGCGGAAGAAGATGGATCATTTATGATAATAATTTTTTAGAGAAGCTGGATTATGTAACCTCAACTAAATGGGCCTCAATCAGTGTACTTGCTCATGAATTGGGACATCACTTCAGAAACCATGTTGTTGATGGCAGAGGCAGCACACCACCAAAAGAACTGGAAGCTGATTTTATTTCTGGTTTTATTCTTGCAAAATTTGGCGCTTCAGTTAATGAAGCCAAAGCTGCTATGCAAAAAATTGCAAGTGATTATGGCAGCAGCAGCCATCCGCCAAAAAATGAGCGGTTAGTGGCAATTACTGATGGATGGAATTATGCAATGGGTATTAAAACCAGTCCAACTAACCCAACTAATCCAACCGGCCCCGGAACTGCAAAACCACAAACACAACCCCAAGCACCACCAGTAACAAATCCAACTACTGATATGAGCTGGATTTATTTATCACATACCGGCGATCAGCCCATTTATGTTTATTTGAGTGATGATGGAAGAAAATTTGACCAGGTGGAGTTAAAACCAGCTCAACCGTTTGTGTTTAAATTTGAAATATACCAATATGGCTGGATGCGTTTGGTAAATTCACCTACGGCAAAAACTTATAAGCTTTCGCATTATAAAGACTATTCAATTATCTGGAGCAGAAGAAACCGAAATTGGCTGGTAGTTGAAATTCATTAATAAATAAATGTCAGCACAATTTTAAAAAATGGAAGAAGTTATAGAAACAAAAACCTGGTTTAAAGATTGGTTTAATTCGCCTTACTATCATCAACTTTATTTTAAACGAGATGAGCAGGAAGCAGCTGATTTTATTGATCGGTTACTGGTAAAATTAAATCCATCAAAAAACGACTGGATGCTTGATGTTGCCTGTGGCAGAGGAAGGCATAGTATTTATCTGGCATCAAAAGATTATAAAGTAACAGGTATTGATTTCAGTGATGAAAGTATTGAAGATGCAAAAAAGAGCGAATCAGAATCACTGGAATTTTTTGTACATGATATGCGTTTGCCGTTTCGCACTAACTATTATGATTTTGCATTTAATTTTTTTACCAGCTTTGGTTTTTTCAGAACAAAAAGAGAACATGATAATGCTATAAGAACAATTGCTCAATCATTAAAAAAAGGCGGCATTTTTGTAATGGATTATTTAAACGCCCACTTTGTAGAAGATCACCTGGTTTATAAAAGTGAATTTGAAAAAGACGGTGTTAATTTTTATATCACCCGCTGGCTGGATGAAACACATTTTTATAAAAAAATTGTTGTGGAAGATGAAGCGGAGCTTGATGAACCTTTGTTATTTACAGAAAAAGTAGCCAAGTTTTCATTAGGTGATTTTAATGACATGTTTTCTTTTTACGGAATGCAGATACAGGAAGTAGTTGGTGATTATCAATTTATCCCGTATCATGTTAAAAACTCACCCCGGTTAATTATGATTGCAAAGAAAATAAGTTAATCTGTTTTTATCTTTTCTTTTTGATTGTTGAGCAACATCCATTTAGAAGTTTCATAAATAGCAATGGTCTTTTCTGACATCTCCGTTTTAATACGATTATAATTCTGAGTTGTAAGCAACGGTGAATTAAAATGCAATGGCACCAATGTATCCTGCTGTAGATTCATATTGAGGATATAATAGTAATTATTGTTAAGCAGACCGATTTTTGCTTCATCATGATGTATAACAAAAGCAAAATCTTCTTCACCTGTTTTGCGAAGTAAATCTCTTCCAATTGTTGAATTTACAAATGGCTGATTTAATAACCCGGCTATTGTAGGCAATACATCAACCTGGCTTACCACTTCTGATCGTTTTTCAGGTTTAATATATTCTGGCGCATAAAAAATAAGAGGCACATGCTCATCAGATAAACGTTGATTTGTCCACGCTCCCGGATAAATAGCCGAAGCATCACCTTTTACACCATGATCACCGACAAATACAAACAAAGTATTTTTAAACCAGCTTTGTTTTTTGGCATTTTCCATAAACTGCTTAATACAATAATCAAAATACAAAAGCGATTCATATTCTTTTTGGGAATCAAATCCATATTTTTTAAGAAGATCTTCATTTGTAATTGCAGGAGCAATAAATTGGCGGTCTTCTTCAGGAATTACAAAAGGACGGTGATTATCTGCTGTTTGTATAATGCTGAAGAAAGGTTCTTCCTGTTGAGTTAAGATGCGGTTGCTTTCTTTAAATAAATTGATGTCGCTGATTCCCCAAACATTAAATTTCGGGCTCTTATACATGCCCTCTTCAAACAAATTCAACCCTTTAATATTTTTTGTCAATAACCCTTTAAAATTATTAAACTCACTGTTACCACCTATGAAATAAAATTTTTCATGTGCTTTAAAATCATTGATAATACTGTGTTGATTTAAAGCTTCTTCATTTCTTGTAGAAAATTTACTGAGCTGAACATCGGGTAAGCCGGTTAATAATGCAAAAACCCCTCTTGCTGTACCAAAATGAGGAGTAAAGCAACGTTCAAAAAACAACCCGTCATTTGCAAGCTGTTGTAAATAAGGAGTGGTGTTTAAAGGATTTCTGCTTAAACTGGTTTTATACATGCTCAATGATTCGCATAAAACTAAAACCACATTCATTTTCTTTTGAGGCTGATCAAACGTTTCTTTCCGTTGAAAATTTAATAAGGTTGATTGCTCAGGAAGATGAAGCAATTGTTTCATAATTGAAAACTGCTTTTTGGCTATTTCAACATTAGCAAATGGCTTCCTGAATTTTAAAGTAGTAAAAAAATTTTCAAGCGGATTAAGAGCCAGGTATGCCTTAAAATTATCGCCTAATTGAAATGCATCTTTCCACATCAACGGTTTGGCCGGGTTACTGCCGCTGATGCCAATCAGCAAAAAAAGCATTAGCCAGATCATTCTGATTGGTTTACTTGGCCAATGCAGTGAGTAATCTACTTTACGATGTGAGTGTTTAAAAAATCTGAACAACAGGTAAATGATAATGGAAAGCAAAAAGAAGATCCATAATAAAGGATATGATTGCCAGATCATACTTGCAGAAATAGAAAAATCTTCAATAAAATTTAAAGCGCTGGCATTTAACCGGGTTTCCACATAATCAAAATGTCCAAAATCGGCACCATAAAAGAACAAGAGAAATCCACTGATAACCATGAGGTAAAGCAACCAGAACCTTCTTACTTTCTTTGAATAAAATGGAGAGAACCTTGTAAAACTTCCCGCTACTAACAAAGGGGCAAGCAATATACTTACCCATCTTAAATCAAACCGAATGCCCATTAAAAATGAAGGGATCGCATCAGAAAACGAAACTTCCTGTGGCCTGAAAGTAAAAAACGTAATTATTCTCATGATGCTGAACAAGAGCATAAAGAATAAAAACAACTTGATAACCCAACGGGATGTAGGAGGTAATTGAAATTTCTTATCCATTGTTTCCTTAAGCGAAGAGCGAATGTATAAAG
>DAIOWB010000119.1:0-7983 GCA_036758725.1 Lacibacter sp. | reverse complement strand
GGCATTTTAATGGTAGATGCCGGGTAGAAATACAGATCTTTTTTTACATTAAAGTAAAAGTCGGTTAAGTGAGGTCTGTTCTTTTGGTCACGGTCAATTTTAGTATAAATAACCTGTATCCGTAAACTATCCCTGTTTTTAAGAATATCTCCAAAAACAGCGGTATTTTTTGACATCAATTCTTCCAGTAAATTTTCTTTTTCAATTGTTTTTTGGGGAGTCTTACAAGCGTTAAACAGCATAACAGCAATCAGAAATGCAGTAAAAAGACCAATTATTTTGAACATAATCGAAAATAAGACATTTAAGGCTTTCTCAAAATATCGGTTACAAAGGCAATAGAGCAACCAAAACAGCTTTTCATTTAAAGCACGAAACCCCTATCTTTGCCGTCCTTAAAAAAGAACCCTAATTAATATTCTATTATGGCACTCAAAGGTTTGGTAAAGCTGTTTGCAATCATGCTTATTCTGATATCTGTTTATCAATTAAGTTTTACATGGATTGTAAATAATTTCGAGAGTAAGCAAAAAGCCCGGGCAGAAAAATTTGTAAAAACAAATTACGGCAATGCTTCACAAGAGACTAAAGACTCAGCAGTAAATGCAACTTATCGCAGATTTGTTGACAGTTTAAAGGAAAAAGAAGTACTGGATATTCCAATACTGTACAGCAAACTAACATACCAAAAAGCAACTGAACGTGAATTAAACCTTGGTTTAGATTTACAGGGTGGTATGAGTGTAACGCTTGAAGTTGGTTTAGATGGATTGATACGCTCCATGAGTAACAATCCAAAGGATACCATCTTAAATAAATCCATTGAAAGTGCAATTCAAAAGAAAGCAAACAGTGACGCTGATTTTGTAACACTGTTTGAACAGTCGTACAACGAAATTTCAAAAAATGCAAAACTGGCTCCTATTTTCGCCGGCGGTAAAAATAAAACCATCAAGATAACTGCAACAAATGCAGAAGTGATTGATGCAATCCGTATTGAAGCAAGGGATGCCATTAAAAGAACTTACGATCGTTTAAGTGCAAGGATTGATCAGTTTGGAGTTGCACAGCCAAATATTAACTACGATCAGAATAAAGGAATTATTACTGTTGAACTGGCTGGTGTAGATGATCCGGAGCGTGTACGTAAATTTTTACAGGCAACTGCAAATCTTGAATTCTGGGAAACTTATTCTAACCAGGACCCTGCAGTCAATCAATCATTACAATTAATGAATGACAAGGTAAAAGCTCACTTAACCGGTGTTGTAAATGATACCAATGCAGTAGCTAAGAAAGATTCTGCAAAGCCACTTAATACAAATGAACAACCTTTAACATCGCTTATTTCACAGCAGGTTGATGGTAAACAACAAGGCTTCAGTTCAGCTACCATTGGATTGATTCGTATTAATGATACGGCCATTTTTTCAAACTATGTAAATCTTGATATTGTAAAAGCATCAATCCCGGCAACCATGCGTTTCTTATATGGTGCAAAACCAGCCGGTAAAAATAAACAAGGTGAAAGCTTACTGGAAATTTATGCAATCAGAACCGTTCCAGGTTCTGATGTGCCTAAACTCAGTGGTGAATATATTACTGATGCCAGGCAAGATATTGATCCTCGTACAAATGAAGTTTTGGTTAGTATGAGTATGAATGCAAAAGGTGCTGCTATCTGGGAAAAAATGACCGGTGAAGCATTTAAAAATAAAACGGCGATTGCTATTGCCTTAGATAATTATGTTTATTCTGCTCCCGGTGTTAATAACGGAGCTATTTCCGGTGGTAATTCACAAATCAGTGGAAGTTTCACCATTCCTGAAGCTCAGGATTTATCAAGTATTTTAAGAACAGGTAAATTGCCAGCACCTGCAAAAATTGTTCAGGAGCAGGTTGTTGGGCCAACTTTAGGTGCAGAAGCAATTAAAGGAGGAACAATGTCTTTCATTATTTCTTTCATTGTGATCTTTATATTAATGCTTGTTTATTACAACACCGGTGGTTGGGTAGCAAACATTGCATTAATCCTGAACCTTCTGTTTACCATTGGAGTACTTAGCTCCTTTGGGGCTACTTTAACGGCGGCTGGTATTGCAGGTTTAGTATTAACCATTGGTATGGCTGTTGATACCAACGTAATTATTTTTGAAAGAATAAAAGAAGAACTAACAAAAGGCAAAAGCTATGCTATTGCAATTGAAGATGGTTACAGACGTTCACTTTCACCCGTTTTGGATGCACACGTAACAACCTTATTAACTGCATTAATCCTGCTATATTTTGGATTAGGTCCTGTAAAAGGTTTTGCAACAACTCAGATCATTGGTATTTTATTAAGTCTTTTCTGTGGTATTCTTGTTTCGAGATTAATTACAGATTTCTACACAAATAAAAAACGCCATTTTGAATATTTCACCGGTATTTCACGCCGCATCTTTAAACATGCAGCATACAAATTCATTGAATACCGTAAATATGCATATGCTATATCAATGGTTGTTTTATTATTAGGAATTGCAGCCTTGATTAATGGATTTGATTATGGAGTTGAATTCAGAGGAGGACGTAGCTATACTGTAAAGTTTGATCACAGTGTTAAAAACGAAGAAGTAGCAAATGAGTTAAATAAAGTATTTGGCAAATTTCCCATTATCAAAACGGTTGGTTCAAGCAGTCAGTTAAATATCACTACAGATTATTTAATTGAGCAACCGGGGCAACTGGTAGATTCCATGGTTCAAACCAAACTATATGAGGGATTAAAGAACTTTATCCCTGCAACAGTAACTTACCAGGATTTCTCAAAGAATTATAAGCAAAGTTCACAAACAGTGTTGCCAACTATTTCTGACGACCTTAAAAAAGGTGCAATTTGGGCTACCTTATTTTCACTTCTTGTAATTACGCTTTATATTTTCATACGCTTCCGTGACTGGAGATATTCTTTAGGAACAATTGTTTCCTTGCTGCACGACGTATTGGTTACGCTAGCTGTATTCTCTTTCTTTAGAAATATTGTACCGTTCCCACTTGAAATTGATCAGCACTTTATTGCAGCCATATTAACTGTGATTGGTTTCTCTATGAATGATACTGTTATTGTATTTGACCGTGTTAGAGAATACAGTCGCCAGATGTTTGGACAGGAAAAGAAAGTTATTTTGAATAAAGCAATTAATGATACACTTGCCCGTACCATCATGACTTCATTAACCGTGTTTTTAACTCTTTTAATTCTTTTCATTTTTGGTGGAGAAGTAACAAGAGGTTTTGCATTTGCTATGTTAATTGGGGTGTTTACAGGTACCTATTCTTCTATCTTTGTAGCGGCACCTATCCTGGTTGATTTTGCAAAAGACAAACCATTAGGAACACCCGAAAAAGATAAGACTCTTGCAAAAGCAAGACATTCCATCAGCTAAAGATTCTGATACATAAATTAAAAAACCCCGGCAATCCGGGGTTTTTTAATGACATGAAGTTTATTACCTGTATCCTTTCCATTTTCTTGATTCTTTATCGAACAACCAGAAAATTTCATTGCAATAAGAAAAGTTAAAATAATTTTCGGGTTTAAAATCAACAGGAAGTTTAATGATCTGAGACATATAACCAGATTCTACTGAATATAATTCAACTTGTTTCTTTTCAACATTTAAAAAGCCTATTTCTGCCCCTTTTATTTCGGTATAAATGATTGAACGGGTATTGTAATCTTTCTCAAAATCTTCAATACTTTTATTCTGATCTTCTTTTGAATTCATTGCTCCTATATGTATCTGAATTGATTTACGTTTATCCTTCCCATCGGTGGTATAACAAACAATATTTAACCCATCAAGGAAAAGAATCTCTTCATCTTTTGTATTTAATACACCGGCACTGTTTTTATCTGGTTGAGATAAACCTTGCTTGGTGATATTAATTTTCTCAGGCAATCCTTTTTTATTTAAATCATACCTGAACCACCCAAAATCATCATACCCGTTCCCTTCCAGGTCTTTTGATTTTGGGTTATACCATAACCCTCTCATATCAATGAGTGTTGCTTGTCCTTCTTCAGAAACAATTTTTCCATCTTTATTAAAAATAATCAGAGGGAATTCTTTATTGCCTGCCTGAGCTGCATAATATAATTTTTCTTTTGGATGATAAACAACGGCAGCACCATTGGCACCACCTGCAGGTATTTTCATTTCCATTACCTTTTCAGCTGAAATGATTCTTAATTCTTTGGATCCACCAGAATTGTTTTTATTTTCTTTTTCTGTAGATCCCACACCCATAATGCCAGATACGGCTGCCGGCTTTTTTTTCTGTGCTGAGATTGTTAATCCAAAACCAGCAGTAAGTAGTACAATCAGAAGAAATCTTTTATTCATAAAAGGAGTTTTTATTGTGAAGCGAATACTAAATTAATCATTCAAACGATTCATGAAAACAGAAAAATAAAAAATAATATGACAATTAAAATGTATTCAACTACTAAAGATGATTTTAAAAAGTGGTTAAAAATAAAAAACCTTCTATAAAAGAAGGTTCGTATAGATCAATTGCAATTATTTTATTTCTATACTGCAAAACTGGTTCCGCAACCACAGGTTTTACTGGCATTTGGATTACTGAATGTAAATCCACGGTTATTTAATCCATTATCCCAATCAATTTGCATACCATGTAAATACATGCCATGACTTTTATCCATGATGCAGTTGATACCTTCCATTTCAAAAACTTCATCATTTTCTTTTTTCTCATCAAACTCAAGAACATAAGTAAGGCCAGAACAACCACCACCTTTTGCACCAACACGTAAAAATTTCCCTTCCGGTTGTTGAAAGTAAATACGCTTTAGTTCTGTGATTGCTGATTCAGAAAAAGTAACCGGCAAAATGCTCAGAGTTTCCATTATTAATTAATTAAGCTGTAAAATTACATTCTTTTTAGCTTATTCGTATGGTGAATGATTAAAATGACTATAAAATCATTCACTTAAATTTGCTTTAATTATATAGTATGGATACAATTTATTATTACCTTTTTGCAGGTGCTGCTTTGGTTTTTCTGGTGCTGGGTATTTATTTACATAAAACAAGTAAAAAAGAAATTATTGAAGAAGAAAAACAAATTCAACAGGTAGCACAGCAACCGCAACGTTTTAACCGATCGGCCAATCCGGAAATGATCAGGTTGCAATTGCAAGCTTATGAACGACTTGCCATCTTGTGCGAACGGATTGGATTAAATAATTTAGTTAAGCGATTTTATTCAACTGATTTATCGGCTAAGCTATTTCAATCAACAATGATCCAGACGGTTGAAACCGAATTTGAATACAATGTGAGTCAGCAATTATATGTTTCAACTGCTGCCTGGGATGCTGTTAAACGCTTAAAAGAACAGAATATATTTATCATCAATCAACTTGCAGTTATGCTTCCTGCAAATGCATCGGCTAAAGACCTTGCAGGAAAAATAACAGAATTTCTTGCTTCAGATGAAAATGCATCGCTTCAACAAATTGTTTCAAACCTTATTAATAATGAAGCAAAAATGTTAATGGCTTAATTCATCAGATTAATTACGATAATCGGTCAATTATGGAAAACAACAAATTAACTACTGATTCGGGAATAGACATTAAAACTATTTATAGTAAGATTGATTTACCGGAAGAACAAATTGAAATGCCCGGTGAGTTTCCGTTTACCCGTGGTGTGCAGCCTGATATGTACCGTGGAAAATTATGGACCATGAGGCAGTATGCAGGTTTTTCAACTGCTGAGGAAAGTAACAAACGATATCATTATCTTTTATCACAAGGTGTTAGCGGATTAAGCGTGGCATTTGATTTGCCAACTCAAATAGGATACGACAGTGATCATGCATTAAGCGAAGGTGAAGTTGGTAAGGTGGGAGTTGCCATTGATAGTATTGAAGACATGAAATCTTTATTTAAAGGAATTCAATTAGAAAATGTTTCTACCTCCATGACCATTAATGCTACTGGTTTTATTTTACTTTCTTTTTATGTAGCACTGGCAAAACAACAAGGTGCTGATTTAAAAAAGATTTCGGGCACTATTCAAAATGATATTTTAAAAGAATATGCTGCAAGAGGCACATACATCTATCCGCCAAAACCAAGCATGCGTATCATAACTGATATCTTTGAATGGTGCAGCAAAGAATTACCAAAGTGGAATACCATTTCCATCAGTGGATATCATATTCGTGAAGCAGGAAGTACAGCAGTTCAGGAAATTGCTTTTACACTTGCAAATGGTAAGGCTTATGTAAAAGCAGCTTTGGAAAAAGGGTTAAACATCAATGTTTTTGGCAAGCGGCTTTCCTTCTTTTTTAATGCACATAATAATTTGTTTGAAGAAGTTGCAAAGTTCAGAGCTGCAAGAAGAATGTGGGCGCAAATCATGAACGATTTAGGTGCAACTGATCCAAAAGCCATGATGCTGCGTTTTCATACTCAAACAGGAGGAAGTACATTAACTGCTCAACAACCCCTTAACAATATTTCAAGAGTAACCATACAAACTTTGGCAGCAGTATTAGGTGGCACACAATCTTTACACACCAATGGTTATGATGAAGCATTAAGTTTACCTACTGAAGAAGCTGCACGCATTGCATTACGTACTCAACAAATTACAGCATTTGAAAGTGGTGCTGCTGATACAGTTGATCCATTGGCAGGAAGTTATTATGTTGAAGCGCTTACAAATGAAATTGAAAAAATGTCGATGGAGTTGATTGCAAAGATTGATGCAATGGGTGGCAGTGTAAGTGCTATTGAACAAGGATTTATACAGGAAGAAATAGCAAGAAGTGCTTATGAATATCAACGAAACATTGAGAATAATTCAAAAATCATTGTAGGTGTTAACAAATTTATTGTTGAGGGAGAAGATAAAATTCCATTAATGAAAATTGATGATCATATCCGTACCGTTCAAATAGAAAAATTACAAAAATTGAAATCCAACAGGAATAATGCAAAGGTTGATCATTGTCTGCAGGAAGTTAATGACCGTGCAGGAAGTGGTGAAAACCTGATGCCTGCAGTGATAGAAGCTGTTGAAAATAATTGCACGCTTGGTGAAATTGCCGATGAACTAAGGGCAGTATACGGTGAATATAAATAGTGGATAAGTGAATAAAGCTTTTTGAACTTTAAATACAGCAAAGAATCATTTATTTTGCTGATAAATATCATTCTGTATTTTTTTATTAGAAACCATATTTACAAAAATTAAACTAAAATAAAAATGGCACAAGCAGGCGATGAATCAGTTCTTAAAATGGATGAACGAATTGAAGCTTTTTTAAAAGAACAAACAGTAGTAAATATTGCAACTTGTGTTAACAATCAACCTTATTGTGCATCCTGTTATTATGCATTTATTCCAAATGAAAACCTGATTGTTTTTAAATCAGACCCTGATACCAAACACATAGAAGATGCGCTTGCAAATAACCAGGTAGCAGGAACTGTTATTCCCGAAAAAATAGTACAAGCGAAAATTAAAGGAGTTCAGTTTACAGGCGTATTTAAACCTGCCTCTGGCTCTGCAGGTGATAAAGCAAAAAAAGGCTACTTGTCAAAATTCCCGGTTGCCGGACTCTTTCGTGGTGATATCTGGATGATTGAATTAACGAAAGTAAAATTCACAGATAATACACTTGTCTTCGGTAAAAAAATTCTTTGGGAAAGATAAATAATCTATTCACTTTCTAAAACAGATTTAGTTAATTTCAGCATTCAAACATTTTTATGCTGAAATTTTTTGTATCCTTTCTATTCTCCTTACTATCCATTTTAAGTGTTGCACAAAAGCAATTGCCTTTAACTAACAATAAAAAAGAATTGCTTGCTTCCATTGCATTTCATGAGCAAAACCTCATAAAGCTAAGCGACAGTATCTGGTCTTTTGCAGAAACAGCTTTTAAAGAAACACATTC
>DAIOWB010000118.1:0-8086 GCA_036758725.1 Lacibacter sp. | reverse complement strand
CATTTCACTTAATGGAACTTTGGCTCTGATCACCTGTGCATTACCTTTTGTATCCATCCCTTCCAGCATGCCCCGGCGGCGGTTAAGGTCGCCCGTTACATCACCCATGTACTGATCAGGCGTAACAACTTCTATTTTCATTATAGGTGCAAGTAAAGTTGGTTTTGCTTTACGGCCTGCTTCACGGAAACCACCTTTTGCACATAATTCAAAACTCATTGCATCACTATCCACATCGTGGTAGCTGCCATCAAATACACGAACCTTCATATCAACCATTGGATAATTTGCCAATACACCACTACCCATTGAATTTTCAAATCCTTTAATAATTGCAGGAACAAATTCTTTAGGGATTGATCCACCAAATAATTCATTTACAAACTGAAACGTTTTACCCGGATTTTCTTTCATCCACTCTTCATCTGCAGGCCCTATTTCAAAAACAATATCAGCAAACTTACCTCTACCACCCGATTGTTTTTTCAACACTTCACGGTGCTCAACTTTTTGTTTAAACGCTTCTTTATAAGCAACCATTGGAGCGCCCTGGTTTACTTCAACTTTAAATTCACGCTTCATACGGTCAACAATAATTTCCAGGTGCAATTCTCCCATTCCTGAAAGTATGGTTTGTCCTGTTTCTTCGTCTGTGCGTACACGTAATGTAGGATCTTCTTCTACTAATTTAGAAATGGCAAGACCCATCTTATCAACATCAACCTGAGCTTTTGGCTCTACAGCCAAAGAGATAACCGGCTCAGGGATAAACATATTTTCTAAAGTGATTGGATGATTTTCATCACACAACGTATCACCGGTTTTAATTTCTTTGAAACCTACCGCTGCACCAATATCACCTGCTTCAATTGAATCAACAGGATTTTGTTTGTTGGCAAACATCTTCATGATACGGCTGATACGTTCTTTTTTACCACTTCTTACGTTTAACACATAAGAACCTGCATCTAAATGACCACTATATACCCGGAAGAAAGCTAAACGACCAACAAAAGGATCGGTCATAATTTTGAAAGCCAATGCAGCAAATGGTTCTTTTGCATCGGGTTGACGTGAAATTTCTTCACCAGTATCAGGATCAATTCCTTTAATTGCTTCAATATCTAAAGGTGATGGCAAATAACGGCAAACAGCATCAAGAGCTGTTTGTACGCCTTTATTCTTAAATGAAGACCCACACATCATTGGAACAATGCTTAAGTCGATTGTAGCCTTACGGATAGCCTCGTGCAATTCATCTTCAGTAATGCTGTTTGGATCATCAAAGAATTTTTCCATCAATCTGTCATCATATTCTGCAACAGCTTCTACTAAGCTGGCTCTCCATTCATTTGCTTCTTCAAGCATATCTGCGGGAACTTCAATTTCATCAAAAGTCATTCCTTCTGTTTCCATATGCCAGATGATTCCTTTCATTTTGATGAGATCAACAACACCAGCAAAATCATCTTCTGCTCCAATTGGTAACTGAAGTGGTACTGCTTTTGAACCCAACATTTCACGAACCTGCTTAACAACATTTAAGAAATCAGCACCGCTTCTATCCATTTTATTTACAAAACCAATACGTGGTACATTGTAACGGTTAGCCTGGCGCCATACAGTTTCAGATTGTGGTTCAACACCATCAACTGCACTAAACAAGGCAATTAAACCATCTAATACACGCATACTACGTTCTACTTCTACAGTAAAATCCACGTGGCCCGGAGTATCAATGATATTAAAAGCATATTTCTTGGTATCTGCATTTACAACACCTTTTTGTGTAGGAAAATTCCATACACAACTTACTGCTGCAGAAGTAATGGTAATACCTCTTTCTTTTTCCTGCTCCATCCAGTCGGTAGTAGCTGCACCATCGTGCACTTCACCAATTCTGTGAATCATACCGGTGTATCTGAGTATACGCTCAGTGGTTGTAGTTTTACCGGCATCAATATGAGCCGCAATACCAAAGTTTCTCTGAAATTTTAAGTCTGCCATGACTATTTGATTTGATGTTTATCTTTTGAATTAAAAATTGAAATTATTTTCTGCTATTGTTTCTTTGTTGTTTGCATGTTCCACCTATGCGGCCTATGCAGGTTTTGGATTATTTATCAACTATTAGATGGGAAGGATTGTCCGTTTCACCGGAACACCTGTAGTTGATATGTAAGATTTATACTCTCATAAAATGCCAATCAATAAATAACCCCTAAACCTCCAATCAAAACCACCTTTGATCATTCATTTTGGCGGCGCAAAAGTAAGGATTTTTCATGAGGATTAAATGCACAAATTTAAAAAGGCAAAAAAGTAAGATGATAAAATTAAATTACCCTGTTATTATTTTGTTTTTTTAAATGAATAATAAAGAAATTATTTCTCTTTTATCATTCACTCAGGAATCTGGACATTTTCTTCAAAAACGACAGTTAAAACCAAAAAAAAATCCTCCTGCAAACAGGAGGATAATTCTATAAGAGAGTACTATTTTAAGATCTGAAATGAGCAAATGCTTTGTTTGCATCGGCCATACGGTGTGTATCTTCTTTCTTTTTGAAAGCAGCACCTTCACCTTTACTTGCAGCAACTATTTCATTAGCCAGTTTATCTGCCATGCTACGTCCGTTTCTTTCACGGCTGTAACGGATTAACCACTTCATGCTTAAAGAAATTTTTCTGTCGGCACGTACTTCAGCAGGAATCTGGAAAGTAGCTCCACCAATACGACGACTGCGTACCTCAACTGAAGGTGTAACATTAGCAATTGCTCTTTTCCATACTTCGTAACCATCTTCACTGGTTTGCTTGGCTACTTTATCAACAGCATCGTAAAAAATATTGAAAGCAATACTTTTTTTACCCTGCCACATTAAATTGTTTACAAAACGGCTTACCAGAACATCATTGAACTTAGGATCTGGAGCAAGCGCAATCTTTTTAGGTTTCGTTTTCCTCATTGTAATACATTATATTTTTTATGGCTCTGAGCGGAGCCGAAGAGTTATTTTTTAGCTTTTTCTTTCTTTGTTCCGTACTTAGAGCGGCTTTGTTTACGGTCTTTTACACCGGCAGTATCCAATGAACCACGTACGATGTGATAACGCACACCTGGTAAATCTTTTACACGACCACCACGCACCAGAACAATTGAGTGTTCCTGCAAATTATGACCCTCACCAGGAATGTAGGCAATAACCTCCACTTTGTTGGTTAAACGCACTTTAGCTACTTTACGCAGAGCCGAATTTGGCTTTTTAGGAGTAGTTGTGTACACACGGGTACATACTCCTCTGCGGAATGGGCAGCTATCCAGCGCACGGGATTTGCTTTTTGCTCTGATAATTTCTCTTCCTTTTCTAACTAATTGTTGAATTGTAGGCATTCTTTACCTTATTATTTTTCGGACGGCAAAGGTAAGTGCTAATGTAATACAAACAAAAACTTTGGCTTATTTTCTGCCAGTTAAATAATTCAGGCATCACAAATTACAATAGAAGTATCATAAAAACAGTTATGTGTAGAGTAAAAAAATTAGTTTTACGGAGAATATCTTGATAAAACCATTACTTAACTTATGCTTAGATGTCTAAGACCGCAATTTGTAAACCTAAAATTAAAGGCAGGAATTATCCTTTTTCTTGCTTCTTTCGTTTATGGCTCTGTATTTTCTCAGGCACCGGTTGCAAATTTTTCAGCTAGCCCTCTTTCTGGTTGCGCCCCACTATTTGTTCAATTTACAGACAATTCAACAGGAACAATTACAAACTGGCATTGGGAATTAGGTAATGGAGTGGTTTCCAGTAACAAAAACCCTTCAACTACTTATTTTTTACCTGGTTTATACACAGTAAAACTTGTTGTTACAAATGCATCAGGCAAAGATTCAGTTGTAAAAACTAATTACATCAATATTCTACAGAGCCCACAGGTTTCTTTTTCAACATCAACAAGTACGGTTGGATGCTTCCCTCTCAGAGTCCAGTTTATAGATAATTCCATTCCAGCTCCCGGAGGATCAATTACTGCATGGGAATGGGATTTTGGAAACGGTACAACCAGTACAGAAAAAAACCCTTATTATGTTTATAAACAAGCCGGGAATTTTAATGTTACTTTAAAAGTTACTGGTAGTAATGGTTGTTCAAACATCTTAACGAAAGCTTCTTTCATCCGATCTTCACAAGGTGTTAAACCAGATTTTACTGCCAGCAATCCCATAAACTGCAAGCCGCCGGAAGCGATTACTTTTACAAACTTAACCACGGGCCCGGGAACATTAACTTATAAATGGAGTTTTGGCGATGGCGGAAATTCAACAGTTACTAACCCTGTACATACTTATACGACAGCCGGTACATACAGCGTACGTTTAATTGCTGAAAGTGATCAGGGATGTATTGATACCATTATAAAAAACAACCAGCTTAACATTGGAAATTTTAATTCAAATTTTACTTTCAGAAATAATGTTTGTGTAAATGATACAGTTGGGTTTTTTAATAATTCACAACCAACCGCTTCTAGTTTTACATGGTATTTCAGTGATGGCACCACTTCCTTTGTAAAAAATCCAATTAAAATCTTTTCATCTCTTGGAACTTATACTGTAAAACTGGTCAATAATTTTGGTAGTTGTATTGATTCTTCAATCCGTACGATTAATGTTATTAATAATCCGGTTCCGGATATTAATGCAGATAAAAAAATTTCCTGTAAAACTCCGTTTACTGTAAACTTTACCAATACAACTCCAGGCGCAACCCAATGGTTGTGGGAGTTTGGAGATGGCAGTACTTCAACTTTGAAAAATCCATCACATACTTATTCAGTTGAAGGAGAATTTACTGTTAAACTAACAATTACATTATCATCAGGTTGTTCTGGTAGTCTTACACTTGATAAATATATTATTGTAAAAAAACCTGTTGCTCAAATTTCCGGATTGCCCGGTGGCGGATGTTTCCCTTACATGTTTACGCCTGTAGCTACAATTCTTACTGCAGATACTGTACTAACATGGTTATGGAATTTTGGCGATGGAACCACTTCAACGCTTAAAAATCCAAGCCATCTTTATTCTAATCAGGGACAATACGATGTATCATTAACTATTACTACATCAACAGGCTGTACAGTTGTATTTAATTATCCTCAGGGAATTAAGACAGGAACAAAACCTACTGCAAACTTTACTGCCAGCCCTTTATCTTCCTGTGCAGGAAAACCCATACAGTTTACAGATCAAAGTACGAATGGTCCAGACAGTTGGGAATGGGTTTTTGGTGATGGGAAATCAGCTTTAACTCAAAACCCTTTGCATTCTTATGATACCGCAGGAACATTTAATGTAAAATTGATAGTAAGAAAAAATGGTTGTCCTGATTCATTAGTAAAAATGAATTATGTAACTATCCTGCCACCCGTTTCAAAATTCGGAGTTATTTATGATTGCAATACCACAACAAATGTAACTTTCAGAGACAGCTCTTTTGGTGCGTTAACTTATAGCTGGGATTTTGGCGATGGTACATCTTCAACACTACCCAACCCATCGCACAGTTATGCTGCAATTGGTACTTATAAGATAATACTAACGGTTACAAACGGTGGATGTACAGATACATCGCAAAAAACAATTACACTTTTAAATCTTTCACCAGTAATTAACAGTGACCAACCAGCTAAGTGTAAGAATAACTCATTTACATTCACAGTAACAAATGTAAACCCTGCTTTAATATCTTCATATTTATGGACTTTTGATGATGGCTTTACATCCACAGCAGCATCAGTACTGCATGGCTTTAGTACAACAGGATTACATAACTTAACTCTTGAATACACCAACATCAATGGTTGCAAAAAAATTATTTCACATTCCGTGAATGTATATGGTGTTACAGCATCGTTTACACTTGCACCACCTTTACAATGTGCAAAGAACAATGTTACATTTAACAATACATCTACCACTGATGGTACCAATGCCATAACATCTGTAACATGGAAATTCGGAGATGGAAAATCACTTGCTTCTTTAAGCAATCCTGTTAATCATATCTATGATTCAGCAGCATCCTATTTGCCAAAAATAATTGTAAAAGATGCTTTTGGATGTGCTGATAGTTCATTTGGCAGTACCATACTGGACATCATTAAACCTGTTATTAATTTTATAGCAAGTGATACCCTTTCCTGCCCCGGTGGGAATATTCAGTTTTTTAATACTTCTACTGGCAGCAGTTTAAGTTATAATTGGGATTTTGGAGATGGCAATACATCAACAAATACAAATCCAATACATTCATATTCTCTACCGGGTGTATACACCGTTAAATTGATTGGAACAGAAGCGATAGGATGTAAAGACTCTGTTATAAAAACCAATTACATATTTGTAGGCTCCCCCAAAGCTGATTTTTTATTGAGTGATACGTTTACAATTTGTCCGCCAATTCAAGTGCAATTCACCAATAAGTCTACTTATTATCAATCTTTGCTTTGGGAATTTGGTGATGGAAATACCTCAACCGATACAGCACCAAAATATTCTTACAGTATACCAAATGATTATATTGTAACACTAACTGCAACATCAGCAGGCGGATGTATTGATAAAAAACAAAGACTTATTCGTGTACTCAGCACAATTAAAGGCACTTTAACGTATAATCCTTTAAGCGGATGTTATCCTACAGACATTGACTTTAAAGTAAGTTCGAACAGTAATGTAAAATTTCTTTGGGATTTTGGAGATGGAACAACCTTATTTACTAAAGACTCAATAATAAAATTCAATTATAAAGATCCGGGGTTTTACATACCAAAAGTTGTATTACAGGATTCACTTGGTTGCCTTATTCCCATTACCGGTGCCGATACATTGAAAATTTATGGATCAAAAGCAGACTTTAGTGCTGATAAAACTGTTTTATGTGATAATGGTACTGTTCAGTTTACTGATTTAACATCAACAGCAGATATTATTACTTCAATCGTTTGGGATTTTGGAGATGGCACTACTTCAACACTTAAAAATCCGGTTCATAATTATGCAGCAGCCGGCAGTTATTCTGTTACACTAACTATTAATACAGCAAATGGTTGCAGCAACAGCATTACAAAAACGAACTATATAAAAGTTTCTCCAACACCACTTGTAATCATTAATGGAAACATTACTTATTGTACCCCAGCATTAGTTTCCCTGCAAGGCAGCAGAAGCAATCCAGACACAACTACCATGTTATGGGAATGGACATTAGATGGAAAAACATTTACAAATCAAAATATTAATGCATATTCTTTTCCTCTTGCAGGTTCTTACCCTGTACTTCTAAAGGGTACAAATAGCTTTGGTTGTAGTTCAACAAATTCAACAACAATCACAGTTAATCAAACACCTACAATAAAAGCAGGGAACGATACAACATTGTGCTTAGGTAACAGTACTGTTTTACAACCAAGTGGAGGCAGTACTTACGTATGGTCACCAGCAACTGATTTGAGTTGTACAAATTGCAACAATCCGGTTGCTACACCAACAGATAGCAGAAGTTATTTTGTAACAGGAACAACCGCTGCCGGATGCAGTAATAAAGACACAATTATCATTCGAGTAAAAAAACCATTTACAGTTACAGCAATTGGCGGACAAACTGTTTGTATTGGAAAATCAGTTCCACTATCAGCTACTGGTGCTGAGAAATATTTATGGAGCCCGGGTGCCTCATTAAACGATTCAACAAGTGCAGGGCCTATTGCCTCGCCACAAACTTCAACTGTTTATACAGTTGTAGGTTATGATAGCTTAAACTGTTTTCAAAGTACAGCAACAGTACAGGTGAATGTATTTCCCTACCCAATTGTAAATGCCGGAAAGGACACAACAATTAAAGCAGGTAGTTCAGTATTTCTTCAACCTTTGTTATCTGTTGATGTAACCAGTGTATTATGGAGCCCGTCTTCTACGCTTTCCTGCTCAACTTGTATTTCACCTGTAGCAACTCCATATAATACAACTTCGTATAGAATTGTTGCAAGCAATGCAGGTAATTGTTTAGCGTTTGATGAT